>SKGZ01000093.1 GCA_007117175.1 Bacteriovoracales bacterium
AAAACAATATTAACCTTAAAGAAAATCCTGAAGACTTTCGATCCCATCTCATTAGCAAATTAGGGGCATATTACCTTGATCACAAGGAAGAAAAAATCCATTATACTAACGTTTTCAAAGAACTAGTGACACTACTAAAAGAATCATTTAGGGAAGAACAAAAAACAATTCTCAAAAATATTTCAAGTCACTTCTATCTGTTTCTGGAAGACACTCAAGTCAAAAAAGACCAAGAAAATATCATTTCCCAAATTCAACAAGTCATCGCCAACTTAAAAGAGCAATATAATTACTCTGAGAAGGGGGCAATCAAGTCTTTAAAATACTTGATTGATAAACGCTATTAGGAAAAAAAGCTTTTTTTCACAAGATCAAGTCATATTCATTCTCACTGCCGAAGAACACGAGCACCAGTTGCGCTTAGATCAGTTTTTAGCATTTCATTTTAAAACTACATCTCGGCAAAAAATTAAAGAGAAAATTAAAAAATCAGAAGTGATCATTAAAGGTCGCACGCCTCCTCACAGACCAAGTACTAAAGTGCATTTTCAAGATGAAGTCACTGTCACTACTCACAACCTGGAACAAGATGAAACACAATTGGAAGTCATTCACGAAGATCAAGACATTCTCATTGTTAATAAACCACCACAGATGATTGTTCATCCCACGGGGAAACACCTCTTTAACTGCGTCACCAGCATCCTTGAAAAACAAAGAGGCCATCCCATCCACTCTATTCATCGAATTGATCAGGAGACTTCTGGCCTTCTCATTTTGGGAAAAAATCCTCAAGGCTCCACCCACTATTCTCTCATTTTTGAAAATCGCAATATTAAGAAATGTTATTTTTTCATTGCTCATAAATACAAAAAACTTAACTTCCCACTCAAAGCGGATCAAAATCTCGCTGCCGATCAGGAACTGCGCAAAAGACTTTTTGTCCGAGCCTATCCTAACGGTAAAACCGGTAAAACTGCCCTTACTGAATTTCACTGCCTAATGGAGAATGAAAAATTCCTCGCAGGACTGGCTTTTCCCCATACCGGCCGGCAACATCAAATTCGCGCCCACGCTTATCACCATGGTTTTCCACTGGTGGGAGATAAGATTTACCGCCATGACCAAAGCCTTTTTGATCGCTATAAATCTAACCAACTGACCAATCAGGATCATCAAGAGCTCATCCTTAATCGCCATGCCCTTCACGCCTATGCTCTTTACTCCAATGATTTTAAGACTCATTCCAAGTACTTCTTAGCCCCTCTCACTGAGGACCTACAATCATTTGTTGAAAAAGAATTTCAAATGATTAATCTTAACGAAAAAATTAAAGAAATTATTTTGCACCAGTGGAGTATTTCTTGAGAAATTCGATCACTCCACCAATCTCTTCATTTTCTTGACCGGACAAAACATATTTGGGTCGAAACTTTAACTGCCCCAAAACAGACTGAATATTACTAACGCCTACTGAATTTTCAAAAAACTCAAAGGCAGTCTCATCATTGGCAGAATCACCAAAGTACAGACTATTCTTTCTTAATTTCTCAACGTCTAGATTCAAGTACTGCTCAATTAATTTTCTTAAACCTAGTGCCTTGCTCACTTGGCCAACCCAAAAGTTTAAATGAATATTGGACTGACTCATATGCGCTCCACACTGGGAAAGAAAAGCCTTAATCTCTTCTAGCTTTTCTTCACTCAATGCTTGCAATTCAATGGCCCGATCACTCAAACGCCCTAGTGAATCATCGCTAAAAATCTCTTCACCAAATTGAGCAATTACTTTTTCAGTGATCAGTTCCAGACGCTCTAAATCATTTTTTTCCAGTAATAAATCAAAACCGATTCGTCCTTGATGACGGCATACTAAAACTCCACCGCCTTCCATTATGGCATAATCAATGGGAAAGTGAGTCAGTAAAAATTGCCCCCACGCCAGTGATCGCCCAGAAACGACCACTAATTGTAATTTCTGGGCCCGTAATAAATTTAAAAATTCAAAGAAGCGTTGATCGATTTTTCCCTGACTGGTCAAGGTGCCATCAAAATCAGAGAACAGATACATCTAAAGAGTGACTCCCACCCCTAACGCAACACCAGTAAAGCTATTCACAAGATTGATATTGGTCTCAAAGTTGGCGTTGATCGTTCTTTGACGAGTCGTCGAAATAGGTGCGGTTGCCCCAAAGCTAAAGGAAGTTGCCATCTCGCTGTATTCTGAACTCTCACGGTTAAACTGTATTGGAAGAGCAACAAATGGAAAGAACTCAAGTTCATTAAATGCAAACCCTTTGGATAAAATAGGTGCTACCCCTACAGCATTTTGAGTGATATCATTAAAAAATTGATTTCTTTCAATATAGCCCTTAATAGAAACTCTTGGTTGATTGCCAAAATCTGGGAATAATTCATAGGTTGTTGCAGCAAACATTCTGCTATTGCGGTCTCCATCAGTAAAGCCTGCACCTAATTCAAAGTTAAAGTCTTCTAATGGATTAGTTAAATAACTCACTTCTAATCCCATACCTGCTCCACGATTAAAATTGGAGGCAAATTCTGATTTGAGAACATGCTGGTTGAGTTCAAAGGGGTGGGTGGAATAGCCCACAATGGAACCGTACGAAAGTGAACACAAAAAAGGAAGAACTAACATTAAAAACTTGCTCATTCATTTCTCCTTGAAATAATGACTTTTTATTGAATTTTACTGTAAAGCATTCAAGGCGTCAAAAAAAACTTAGTTGACTTAACGGGCTGAAATTAATAAATTTTACCGGATATCTTTCTTTTATGGTGGCCGTAGTTCAGTTGGTAGAGCGCCAGATTGTGATTCTGGTTGTCGTGGGTTCGAGTCCCATCGGCCACCCCATTTCTACCCTATCCCCAATTTTTTTTCCGCTAACACCACAAACTTGGAAGTCCCTGTAATCATCAGGTATTTCCTCCGTTTTCAGCTCAAAAAACAAATCTCTAGAGCCTACACTACTTTTGTCACTCACCCAAACGGCCTTAAAAAGAGAGCGGTATAAGTTTTTCAAGGCTGCGCGTTCTTCTCTACTACCTCTCTCTAGAAGGTTAAGTATGGCGCAAGCCTTCTGGCTTACTGACTTCATATCCATTGGCCCCGAGTCAAGCTTGGCCTTATTTTGCTCCATTCTGGTTATTACCAATTCTACCTCATCAATTTTTTTATCTAGAACGCTTAGATCTCTAAAGTAACTCTCTCTAAATGCCTCGGCCTTGCTTTGATCAGGGCTTGCGAGAAAAAAATCAAGCCTTTTGTCTAATCTTGTCTTCTCTGTTTTGCATTCCACTAACTCTGACTTCAACTTAGTTATTTCGCGGTCCAGAAGATCAGTATTCACCTTATTTTCTGAAATTGCTTTCCTTAAAGCATTTTGAAGTTTTGGTGAATTTTCGATAATTTCCTTTGTGATCTTACTTGCCTGTGCCTCTACTAAATCAGCCGCAATTCGAATGTTCTGGCTCTTATTATAATATTTCTTACCATCACCATGAAAAGTAGACTTATCTTTATCGCATACCAATAATCCCGAAAGAACAAAACAACGAGTATCATTTTTATCATTCTGGCGACGAACAGATTCTGCAACCTTTTGTACTTGATCCCACAAATCTTGGTCTACAACTCTTCCGTGCGGCAAATTGATAACTTCATATCGATCATAAGGCATGAGTTTTTCTTGCTTCTTATGTTTATTCTTTTCGTTGAGAACCCATTTGCCTATATACTTCTTACTTTTCAACAAAGTTCTAAGAGAAGATTTTGTAAAAGCAGTTCCTCCCTTATTTAAAATGTTTCTTTTATTAATCTCTTTCAAGGTCTCTGTATAAGAACCGAACTTTATAAAGGTTCTCATTATCCATTCAACCGTTCTGACTTCTTCTTTGTTAACAGTAAATCTCCCAACCACAGGTTTATTATTTTCTAATTTTTGATCTAATCCTAAAATCAGTTTTGTTGCGTTGAGCTTGCCATGGTATTTTGCTGCAGAATGATTTGTGTCTTTTGTACGTTCTCCAATTAAAAGAGATTCATGAGCTGCCGCCTGTGCCATACTATCCAATTGCTTCACATCAGTCGGGTTATTCATATTGTAAGTACGACCTCGAACAATAATTTCACATTGAGACTCTTTACAAATCTCAAAAAAATCAAGCCAAAACTTTTGATCTCTCATTAGTCTCGACAGTTCTCTTACCATGATAAATTCATATTTTCGTTTCTTTAGCTCCCAGCACATTCTTTGCAAAGCTGGTCGCTGTGCAGTTGTTCCTGAAAAGCCTGGCTCAATTGCATAACTAACAATTTTATAATTTATACTTTCCTGATGTGACCGCGTAATGGCCTCTTGTGCAGCAATGTTCACTTGTTGCACCAAGGAACCTTTGTCTACTAGGACTTGCTTCGAATCAGAAACTCTAATATATGCCACCCCCTCAATCGTTTCCCATTTTTTATTAATGGCCTTCCAACCTTTAATATATTTGCTTGCCAAGTCACGACATTCTTTTACTGATTGATCAAATACTTTCTTCTTCTCTGCAGCTTTAAATTTTACCTTCATATCTCAAACCTTTATAAACCTCTCTAAAAACCTTGGTGAACTCAAGAACCAAATCATCTGAAACTTCACCTTCTACAATACTTTTAAAAGATTCATGTGTTTTATGACCTAACGATTTGAACCTTTTCTTTCGAGCGTAATTTTTAGCTTTTATGAGAGAAACGCATTCTTTACATCTACATTCAAGACCGTCACCCTTACTTTTATTTTTATGAAAGCCATCGTTTCGTTTCCATCGTTCACACTTAGTACAAACCTTTCCACGCTTATCATGAGGCATACTATTAACACATTTCTCATCAAAATGATCTTCATCGTAAATATTTTCATTTTGGTTTTCTATCTTCACTCTAAAGAATACAAATCATAGCAGACGTAATGAAAACCTCTTATTAAAAATCAATACTGATTTTCAATGAGGAACAATGAGCTCCAATGATTTAGTGTGATCTAACCTTGAATTAAATTAAAATATTCATGTAGTTAGCGTGGTGTTTACTGCTGATGATTTAACATTAAGAATAGAAAAGAAAAACTTCACTATAATAAATTGAAAGGCACTAATAGGGCCAACTAGAATAACCTTTTTGGCTACGTTGTTCTTTTGATGGGAATTAAGTACTGATTAGTCTCGAGTCTCATCTTTGCAAAATCATAGAAATCTTTATTAATTTCGAATCCAAGATAATTTCGATCCAATTCACGTGCGACCCATGCGGTTTGTCCACTTCCCATAAAGGGATCAAGTATAATATCTCTTTCCTGACTAGAGTATTGAATAAACTTTTCAATCAACTTCCGGGGAAGTTTTGTAGGAGTCGATATTTTATTCTCCCATCTCTCTTTAGTGATATAAAAAACGCTTTCGCGATCTTTATAATTAGCTTTTTTTCCATTCGGCGTAAGCTCATCATCAGCAAATCGACTATTTTTATAAAACTTGTAATTCCTTGGGTTTTTTACAGCATAAATAACTGGATTAAATGCTGTTACAAACTT
>SKGZ01000212.1 GCA_007117175.1 Bacteriovoracales bacterium
AAAAAACCTTTGCTGGGTGAAATAAGCTTCATAGATGATATTATAACGCAAAGAAAGTAGGAGAGTGTTAGAGTTCAAAAATTTCCTCATTTGCCCTAGCAAACGCTTTAGGAAAGAGCTAAACTAATTTGAAATTAAGAGGAGTCGAACTTGTTCATCCCAGTTGTCAGTTGGTTATTTTTTATTTTTTATCATCTTTTTTGCCTAAGTGTGCTTCGCGGGTTGTTTTTCTTTCTTTTTAGGCAAGAGAACCACTTTTGGTCAGACAAAGAGGTGTGGAGAGCATTTTATCTGGGGGCTAAATTTGATGCTCAAATTTTCTTGCTTGTTTTTGCTCTGTCTACTTTTCCTTTTTTATTTAATCAAACTTATCATCGGCTAGGCCTAGTGAGTAAAAGGTTTTTTTCCCTGACCTATTTACTTTCATTTTTTATTCTCTTTGTTTTCTACGCCACTGATTTTGGTCATTATTCTTATCTCCAAAGTCGTCTCAATGCAGGTGTCATAGACTTAATTGAAAATCCGCTGATTTCATTGCAAATGGTTTGGCAAACCTATCCAGTTCTTTGGGGGACATTTGCTTCTATCTTAATAGCGCTTTTTCATCTTTATTTTTACAATCGTTTTTTAAGACAGACTCGAGCTTTTCAAGCACCGTTGAAAATAAGATTGATCCAAGGAGTTTCATTATTTTTAATTTACGGGGTTTTAAGTTATGGCAAGATTTCTTATTTCCCCTTAAGGTGGAGTGAAGCTTACTTTAGTAAAGACAGTTTTATTAATAATTTAGCTGCCAATCCCGTGATGACTTTTTTAGTGTCTCTTAATTATCGACAAGCAGAAGATTATAATATCAAGGAGGTTGAAAGGTACTACCCCTTAATCAGTGATTTCTTACAAGTTCCAGAAGATGAAAGAGTAGGTTTAAACTTTATTCGTACTCACTCTGCCTCTCAAGTCTTAGACCCAGCTCCTAATATTGTCATTATCTTAATGGAGTCAATGGCCCATGATAAAAGTTCCTTGAGTGATAACCCGCTGGATCCGACACCATTTATCGCAAAGCTAGCAGAGCAATCGGCTTATTTCCCTACTTTTTACACCCCCACTGAGTCCACTGCCAGAGGTATCTTTAGCACTTTAACAGGGATTGCAGACGTGACTCTTTTGAAGTCTAGTTCACGCAATCCCAATAGCATCAATCATCAAACTATTTTTGATCAATTCCAAGGATACGAGCGTTTTTACTTTCTCGGCGGGAGTGCAAGCTGGGGAAATATCAGGGCACTTTTTACTAATAATATTGAAAATATCCAAATTTATGAAGAGGGGAGTTATCAGTCTAATCGCGTTGATGTTTGGGGGATTTCTGATCTTGATCTTTTTAAAGAAGCTCATAATATTTTTGAAAAACAACAAAGGCCTTTTATTGCCTTAGTGCAAACTGCCGGATTCCATCGACCTTATACCATTCCAAAAGAAAATGATGGATTTGTGATGAGAGAAGATATAACAGCTGAACAAATCCAAAATTATGGTTTTTCATCTTTGCAGGAGTATAATTCAATACGCTTTCAAGATTATACTTTACAACGTTTTTTTGAATTAAACCAAGACTCTGATTATTATCCTAATACTATTTTTGCCATACTTGGGGATCATGGACTTTCCTCTACTAAAAGCTTACACGTTCCATCCGGATTTTACCGCCATCGACTGGTTAACCATCATGTTCCTCTAGTGATTCACTGGAAGGAGCAAATAAAACCTCAAGTCTTGTCAGAGGTTGTCGGTTCTCAGGTGGATGTCATGCCAACGGTAGCCAAACTAGCCGGAATCCCCTTTGTGAATACCACTCTTGGTCGTGATCTTTTCTCCCCAAGAACAGAGGAGAATAACTTTGCCTTCATATTTACATGGAATGTTAAGCCATATCAAATAGGATTAGTCGGTCCAGATTTCTATTTTCATCAGCACTTAGAGGATCAAGGACTTTTTCAATATGCTTCAGATGATCCTTTAGCAGATCATAAAGAACAAGAAAAAGAAATTTTTGAAAAAATGAGAGATCTAACCCACGGACTTTTTGAAACATCTCGTTATTTACTTTTTAACAATAGGAAAGAGTAATGGAACTCATTTTTAAAGGTGCAGCTGGAACTGTGACAGGGAGTCGAAGCCTTCTTAAATATCGCAATCAATTAGTAATGGTTGATTGTGGTCTTTATCAGGGACCCAAAAGACTAAGAGAGTTAAATTGGCAGTGTGGAATTGATCCCAAAGATCTTCATTGTATTATTCTTACTCACGCTCACATTGATCACTCTGGTCTCATCCCCAGGTTGGTCAAACAGGGTTTTCGCGGAAAAGTCTATACCAATCAAGCAACATTTGAACTCTGTCAGGTGATGCTCAGAGATGCTGCACGCATTCAAGAAGAGGATGCAAAGTTTGCTAATCAATCAGGTTACTCTAATCACAGGCCGGCCTTGGCTCTTTATGATTCTGAAGACGCAGAGCAGGCCTTAAAGCTTTTTAGTATTATTGATCGGAATCAATGGGTTGAAATTTTACCAACCTTGAGCATTAGACTGATTAGAGCAGGGCATATTCTGGGAGCAAGTAGCGTAGAAATTCGTTACTTAGAGCAAAATAATGGTCATCCCAAAATTCTATCTTTTAGTGGAGATATTGGCAGTTTTCATTCAACGATTATTCAACCTCCGGAGTTCTTAACTCAGTGTGATGAGTTGGTGATGGAAAGCACTTACGGTGATCGTCTGCAAAATAAGGAGTCACCCTTAAAGAAACTCTCCCAAGTTGTTTGCAGAGTTTGTGAGCGCAAAGGGGTCTTATTGATTCCGGCATTCAGTGTGGGCAGGGCGCAAGAGATTCTGCATTTACTAGGATTATTACTAGAGGAAAATCATATTCCAAAGGTTCCTATTGTTTTAGATTCTCCCATGGCGACTAAAGCAACTGAAATTTTTAAAAAGCATCCTGAGGAACATATGCTTTTTATTAAAAAAGGTTATTTAGTTTCCCCTTTAAGTGACACCTCATATTTCTACATGACTCAGACAGTAGAGGAGTCTAAGCATCTCAATCTTCGTGAAGGGCCTATGGTTATAGTCTCATCATCAGGTATGCTCACTGGCGGGCGCATCATGCATCATCTTAAAACTCGCTTAACTGATGAAAAAAATTGCATTCTTTTTACTGGTTACCAAGCAGAGCAGACTAAGGGGCGCCTTCTAATTAATGGGATTGAAAGCTTGCGAATTCATCATGAGGAGTTTGCTGTTAGGGCCGAAATTTTAATGTTAGATGAGCTTTCTGGCCATGCCGATCAAGAAGAGATGTTACAGTGGTTAGCAGCAATTGAGCAGAAACCTAAAAGAATTTTTCTTAATCACGGAGAAGACCAAGCACGTAAAGTTTTTGCCAGTAAAATATCTGAGATTTATCCAGAAATAGAGGTTATCTGTCCCCAAGAAAATGATGCTTTTGAACTTTAAATTGTCTACTTTTTTGACTCTGAGTAATAATTAACACCTTTCATTATTTAATTTTTTTTTATTTATAATGAATGAAAGTCAACCAAAGGGAGTTATCTATGAAATTAACAGTATGCTTATTTAGTTTTTTATTTGTTTCATCAGTTTACGCGGAGCTCTTAATTACTAATGCTCCTAATCAAGCCAAAGGTTTATACCAGAAAACTCTTGCAGATCAAGAAATGAAGCAAAATAGCAAGGTCGAAGCTGAGGTTAACTTAAGTCATTCGGAAATTAGAAATGCTGCGAATGATATGCTGGCTAGATATAATAGCTCATTGGTTAAAATTGATATTTATCGAAAGGCGGTAAAATTAAATAATGTCGAGTGTGCTAAAGTAAAAAGTCTATTGGTTGGAAATTTAAATCAACGAAATGACTACTCAAGAAGATTAAATCTTTCTTACGATCGAATAGTTCGCACTCAGCTTAGACCAGCTGTTGAAGCTGCAATTTATCAAGGTTATATTTGCAAAGTTCCCCTAGATATGACTTCTACCCGATAATTTCCATTATCGGGTAGAAGTCATATCTTTATTCGTAAGCGGTTTCAATAAGATCTGATGATAGACTGCGTTTTAAGTTAAAGTTTGAAATATTTTGGATCATTTGCTTGTCTCGATCAATGGCAAATTCTAAGGCTTGTTTTTGTGTGGAAATAGCAAAACTTTCATCAGCTCGTTGGGTCCAGTAAAAGTCTCTTTGAGTTAACTTCGCAAATTCACGACAGTTTTGTTCACCATCAGTTTCATCAGAAAAATAAATATGGACTCCAGTTGATGCACAGGAGCTTTTTTCTTGAGTTGGACAGTTGGCTCCAATATAGTGATAGCTATGATTATTGCGATCAAGTCTTTGACAGAATGACTCTGGCGCTTGCAGCGTTGAGCTTGAGACCAAAGCGGATAAGCAAACACCTCTTTCCTCTGATTGACAGCTAATTTTTAAAAATCCTGTGATGAATTCGTTTTCAGATAGTGTGACGGGTTTTTTCCCACAACTAATCAAAAGAAAAAGAATGAAGATGAGCGAAGAATATTGAAACACTAACAACCTCCTTGATGTCAGTCTTCATCGTCATTATGCTTATTGATCTTTAGGGTTTTATTGCATTAGACTTTGAAATGTTCCAAAGCGGATCTTATAGGAAATACCAAAATTCCATGTATTTAATTCTAGGTCTGCACTTCTTCGGGTTTTACCTGTCTGACTTACTCCGTTAATGTCCGCAGTGAGTGAATAACGATCAAACTTACTTATTTGGTGTTGAGCAAAAATAGTGAAACCTTCATAAAACTCATAATCAAGGCTTATTTTGTGTCCTTTTCCATAATAGGTATAGTCTCCCCTCGCTCCTGTTGTTCGATCAGTGACTGATCCTTTGTAGTTTTGATTAAAGTAGTGAATATAGTTTAGATTCAATCGCCCCATATTAATCCCCATTCCTATTCCGTAGGATAGGATAAAATTGTCATCGAATAAGGGATGGTTATCGCGAGTTGTTGCAGCAAGGTTTTGGTTAGGAGAAAAATCACTTTGCACCATATTGGCATCAAAGCCAAACCAAAGTTTCTCAGTGTTAAAGCCAATTTTAGCTCCAATTCCTAGCCCGGAAAAATCGCCACTATCTACATTGTTGATTTTATAGCTGCCGGTACTAAAAAATGTATAGGGGTCAATGATAGGGCCGGGACGATTGATAAATCGAGGAGCTCCTCCAGCCCCAGAAAAGCCTTGGGCCCAGAGTTGAGAGAATGTTAAGCAAAAGGTAAAGCCGATCAGTATTTTCTTCATAAAATAAAGGTTATGGTAAAAAACTATAAGAGAAAAGATAGGAAATAAAATCCTTAGTGCTTAATGTAAAAAGCACTCAGCTCAGACATTGGCAAAAGATTAATTTTCTCGCAGTGATCAATTTCTATTGGATCTACAGATTTTAAACAATAGTCTTCTATTTCTTTCAGATCTTGTGCCTCTCCATGCAGTAAAATTTCTACGTTGCCGTTGGATAGGTTTTGTATGTGTCCTTTTACTT
>SKGZ01000126.1 GCA_007117175.1 Bacteriovoracales bacterium
AGAAAAGTATAAGTTAGACAAATGACCACAATGCATGACTTTTTCCATGGCCAATTTGACTTCACAGCGCTGCAAGTGCTGATGACATTCATCAATTAAAGACTTTAATTGCCCATAGAGTCCACTTTGTAAGAAAGCTCTTAGAAACTCAATGGACACGCCTTCTGGCCAGTTTTTCGTTAAAAACTTCATACCACGATTAATAAAGTTTCCAATATTATTAGCCAATTCATTATTAATTTTGCTCTCCAGTCCGCTCCATGAAAAAGATGAGTCCGTTGTCTCAGGAATGAGAGAAATCAAATAATAACGTAAGGCGGTACTACCAAATTGATCCAGCGCCTCTTTTGCATCCACTGTCCATCCGGTGGATTTAGAAAATTGCTTGCCCATTAAATTCACATATTGATTGGCCGCTAAAAAATCCACTGACTTCACATCACCTTTCATTTGGCACATCACTGGAAAGATAATACCGTGAAAAATAAGATTGTCCTTGCCGATAAAATTAATAATTTCAGTTTCAGGATGATTCCACCAATCTTTAAGATAATGCTCATCGCTGCCACTGACTCTAAGAAATTCCTTGGTATTGCTGACATAGCCAATGGGAGCATCAAACCAAACATAAAGTCTCTTTTTTTCTTGCCCCGCAATGGGAACCTTGACTCCCCAATCCAAATCTCGAGTAATGGCCCGATCGTGCAAGTCTTCTTCACAAAGTGAATAGAGATAGGGATAGACCGCCTTTTTCCAATGTCCTTTTTTAGTTTTTAACCACTGCAAAAAAGGTTCATGAAATTGAGATAGCATTAGGTAGTACTGATAAGAATCCACCGTTTTAATATTGTGAGAATGGCAAAATTGGCATTCAGGATCAATGAGCTTTAATGGATCAATCCAAGTTCCACAACTGGGGCACTCATCTCCTCTGGCCTGTTCATAACCACACTCATAACATTTGCCGTGAACAAAGCGATCAGGCAAGAACTGATGACAATCCTGACACTGTAATTGCTTTTCCTCTTGCCGCTGTATATAACCTTGTTGATCAATCTTTTCAAACCATTGTAAAGTCTCAGTGTGATGATACTCTTTTGAGGTTTGACCAAAAAAATCAAATTCAATTTCATATTGATCAAAAAGATTTTTATGATCTTTATGCCAAGCATCCACATATTCTTGATAGTCTTTTTTTTCTTTTTGCGCATTCTGCATAATGGCCACGCCGTGTTCATCAGAGCCACTGATATGCAAGACCTTCTCACCCTTTAATTTGAAATGGCGAGTGACAATATCAGCAGGTAAGTAAACACCGGCCAAATGCCCAAAGTGCAAGGGGCCATTGGCATAGGGCAAAGCGGAAGTAATGAGATAGCGCTTACTCAACAAAGCCTCCTCGAGTCATCTTCATAGGATCAAGGGCCTTGTCTAATTCTTCTTCACTTAAATCACACATTTCTAAGGCCACTTCTTTTAAGGGGCGATTTTCGGCATAAGCACGCTTAGCAATCTTGGCAGCAAGATCATAGCCAATGAGTGGATTTAATGCGGTCACTAAAATAGGATTGCGAGTTAATTGCTGTTCAATATTTTCCTTATTCACCTGCACCAAATTCACCGAGCGATCGGCAAAATTAGTAATGGAGTTGGCCAAAAGCTCTGAGGCCATTAAAAGATTATGGGCCACCACTGGGAACATGACATTTAACTCAAAATTTCCAGACTGGGCAGCAATGGTCACAGTGCTATCACAGCCAATCACTTGCGCGCACACCATACACAGTGACTCTTCAATCACAGGGTTAACCTTGGCAGGCATAATAGATGAGCCCGGCTGTAGGGGGGCCAACTTAATTTCACTGACTCCAGAATTTGGACCTGAGTTCATCCAGCGAAAGTCATTGGCAATTTTCATCAAACTACAGGCCAGCGTCTTTAACTGACCACTGACTTCACAAGGAGCGTCCACTGTTGCCTGGGCCTCGAAGTGATTTTCTGCTTCCTTAAAAGGATGTCCAGTTTGCTCTTGCACCTTTTGCGCAAATAAACTGCCAAATTTAGCATGGGTATTAATCCCTGTGCCCACCGCAGTTCCCCCTTGAGGCAATTCTCTTAATCTTTCTAAACTTGATTGTATGCGCTGGGTGCCCAATAGGATTTGCCGGGCATAGCCACCAAAGACCTGCTCAAAGGTCACCGGCATAGCATCCATTAGGTGAGTCTTACCGGTTTTGACCACATCTTTAAACTCAGTGCCTTTTTTCAGTAGAGTTTGCTGTAAATGGGTCAGGGCGGGAATCAATTGTTTTTGTAAGCAATCATACACTGCAATTCTTAAGGCAGTAGGAAAAACATCATTAGAACTTTGACCAAAGTTGACATGATCATTGGGGTGAATTTTTAAATCAAGATTTTGCTCTTTGGCCAAAGCATTGGCCCTAGCGGCAATCACTTCATTAGCATTCATATTGGACGATGTACCAGAGCCGGTTTGAAAAATATCAATGGGAAATTGATCATCGTGCTTGCCATCGATCACTTCATCGGCAGCGGCCACAATTAATTTTTGGATGGCAGGATCTATTAAACCCAACATGCCATTACTTTGAGCGGCACATTTTTTAACAATCCCCAAAGCACTAATCACACTGCGCTTCATCTTCAAACCGCTAATAGGAAAGTTCTCAACAGCTCTTTGAGTTTGCGCCCCGTAAATGGCCTGAATGGGAACATTGACTTCACCCATGGAATCAACTTCGACTCTAAATTCAGACACAAGCCCTCCTTTTTTATTGACAATAAATATTTTTAGAAATTATTTTTTTACTAGCAACACTTTACCTTATTTCCAACGAGAGTGAAAGAAAATGAGCTTGCTGGAAAAGCATAATTAAACATACACTATGCCATCATGGAGCAACTCAACGAAAGGCAATTACAAGCAGTGCTCTCAGTCCAAGGTCCACTGCTGATTTTGGCCGGAGCAGGCTCGGGCAAAACCAAAACCATCACTCACCGCATTGCCCATATGATCACTCAAATGGGCATTGCCCCAGAATCTATTTTGGCCTTAAGCTTTACCAATAAGGCGGCCAGCGAAATGTTGCAGCGAGTGAGATTGATGATTCCCGCTAGCAAAAGAAAAGGATTGAGTCTTTGCACCTTTCACGCCTTGGGATTGCAAATTCTCAAAAAAGAAATTCACCACTTAGGCTATCACCCCCGCTTTACTCTCTACGACACCGCCGATCAAATGAGCATTTTGCGATATGGGCTCAGGCAATACCGTGGAGGAAAGAACTTTGATCGTAAAATTCTGCACAGTCAAATTGGCCAATTAAAGAATAAAAATATCAGTGCTGAAAACTATTTAAAAAGTAGCGCCTATGACCCCAGTGATGATTATTGTGTGGCACTAGAATTTCTCTACCCCTACTACCAAGAAAAATTAAAATTCTATAATGCCCTGGACTTTGATGATATTCTTTTTAAAACCCTGCAGCTCTTTGATCAAAAACCAGAATTGGCCAAGGCCTACTCGCAAAAATTTCAATACCTGATGATTGATGAATACCAAGACACCAACCCCTTGCAATTTCAAATTATCAAGCATCTCACTAGCACACATCACAATATTTGTGTCGTGGGAGATGATGACCAGGCCATTTACGGCTTTCGCGGAGCAGACATTCAAAACATTCTTAACTTTGAACAACATTTTCCCAAGACAAAAATCATTAAACTAGAAGAAAATTATCGCTCGACTCAAAAAATTCTCTCCCTGGCCAATGAAGTGATCAAGAAGAATAAGAAAAGAAAAGAAAAAACGATGTGGTCGCAAAAAGATCACGCCCAACTGCCCTATTTATGGCAAGCAGCTGATGCCACCCATGAAGCGCAACTTATTTGCGATGAAATTAATCGCTTGCAAAACCAGGGACTGCACCTTTCTGAAATTTGCGTGCTCTACCGCAGTAACACCCAATCACCTGTGATGGAAGATGAATTGAGAATGGCGCAAATTCCCTACCAGATTATCGGTGGTCAAAAATTTTATGAGCGAAAAGAAATCAAAGACATCATTGCCTATTTATGCTTGATTCAAAACCAAAACGATGAACTCAGTTTAAGACGAGTGCTCAATGTCCCCAATCGCGGCATTGGCGCAAAGACCCTAGAAAACTACCTGGAGCAGCGTGAAAAAAATCCACAATCACTGTTTAAAATACTCACTTGGCCAGCTCTGGAACACCAAAAGAATGTTCCGGCCTTTACTGAACTGATTCACAAGTATCAAAAACGTTTTAGTGAAACCAGCTTACTCACTCCAGTGGTGGAAGAGCTCTTAGCCGAAATTGGCTTCTATCAATTTGTGCAAAAATCCTATCAAAATCAAAAGCAATTGGCCGCCAAGCTAGCGCTCATTGATCAGTTCCTAGATAGTGTGCGCCGCTTTGATCAGCAAACTGAATTTGATCACACCCTGGATCAATTCATCGCTAAAATCCTACTGGCCGACTCTCAAGATCAACAGCGCCCCAGCAAGGATCAAGACGGACAAGTCAATCAAGTCACGCTGATGACTCTGCACGCCTCTAAAGGACTGGAGTTTGAGGCTGTTTTTCTCACAGGATTAGAAGAAGAACTGCTGCCCCATAAGAAATGCCTGTTAAGCGCAGATGAACTGAGCGAAGAAAGGCGACTGGCCTATGTGGGAATCACCCGTGCCAAAACACACTTGGTGATGACCTATTGCAAGGAGCGATTAATTTATAATAAAATGTCGCCTCGCAAGCTTTCTCGCTTTCTCAAAGATCAAGAGGACTTCTATGTCCATCAAGATCGCACAACCCTTGGTCATATGAGTGAGGAAGAGAGCAAGGAGTACACCGCCTCAGTCTTTCGCGATCTCTTGAAGTCTATTGACTAAAAAAAAGACAATAAATTACATATTCATCATTTTGAAATTAAGTTTTGAATTGGCTTCATTGATTCAATCTGTATATCAAAGAGCATTCTGTTTTTTCAAAAACTCGTTGATTGTCTCGACAACTTCTTGAAATTCAACCTTAGAGATTTTCTCTTTAGATAAAAACCTATCCCAACGAGCGCCAAGAGCTGACACAACCTCACTTGGAATCGGACCAAGCTCTGTTCCCCTTGTCGTGAAAGTATCTCTTATGGCCTGCTTTAATTCAGCAGCGTTCAAGATTTTTTCTTTAATCAGTTTGAAGCAGTCATAATAATCTTTCATTCTGCCATTGATCTCATTAAGATAAATAATAGGCTCATACTTTTCTGAGAAGATGTATTCTGGAGGATAAGAATAAAGCTCCACAGACTCTTCAAAGAAGGGATTTTTTCCCTTCATCAATTCAACGTCTAAAAGACTAGCCCGCACCACGTCGCCCACTCCAATATCAATCATTGATTTATTTTTGACCTGTCCTAGATGACCGAGGATAGTGAGCCTAAAGCCAGGGTATTTTTTATTCTCAAGTGAAAGTTGATTAACTTCTACAGGTTTAAACTGAAAACCATCCTTAACATCGAGTCTTACGACTTCATCAAAAACAGTCTTAAG
>SKGZ01000053.1 GCA_007117175.1 Bacteriovoracales bacterium
CATGTCTTTTGCTATGAAGAGTATCAATTAGCAGAAATAAAATCATTGCAAAATCTATCAAGAAATGAGCTCATTAAAAAACTTGGCCAGCCAGATCGCATTAATGGCGAAACCTATCTCTACAAGATTGAAGATTATAAATACGGTCTTAATATACGCTTTAGCAATGATCGAGTGAGTTATATTCGCTACCTTCCTCAGCAAATCAGACTTACTATGAAAGAGCAACATCGATCAAAGGCAGTGGAATATTCTCAATTCAGCACTAATCGCGCGGAGTACCTCTTAATCGAAAAAGAGCAATGGAGCTTTCTCTTTCATAATAACAAGAGAATGCAGATTCACTCCATAATATGGGATGATCAGAAGTGAAGGCCTTAATCTTAATTCTATTTTCATTCATTTTTTCTATCACAGGCGCTGCTCAGTGCTCTAGTACTCAAACTGATTCAAACATTGAGACTATTCAAAAGTTAAATTGGCTGGTGAGTGATTATCAAGATCGACTGCGTTTTCCCTGTGGTGATAATACTAATGTCAGTTCTATTGAAGAAAGTCTTCTTGAGCTAGAAAGCAATCATCACCTCTACGAGGTCATTGCCCATTCATTTGATACATTGATCAAAAAACAGATCAATGACCCTAATATAGACTTTCTTAGTCTAGAAATGAAGTGCCCAACATTTACTTGCATGGCCAAAGAGATTTTTGGAGAGGAAAAAGGGCCACTCATGCTCTACCTGATGCATCACTTTAATATTAATACTAATCATAACCCGGTGACTAGCAATGAGCTCATCAATCTAATAAAGGCCGCTAGTAAGTTTCCAAGAAGCCATTATTTCACTTTTTATAATGTTAACTATAAGCCGCAAAGAACACTTAATCCGAATAATAAGAGATCAATTGCTAGTGCCACAGGAGGTCATACCCTCAGAACATTTGGTCACTTTTATCAACGAACAAACGACGAACAAATTGCTATTCTCATTCATGAATTTGCTCACTTACATGCTGTTAATTATCAAGATCGTTACCATCGAATCGATTATACTCCAAGAGGCTGGCTGCGTATTAGTGGTTGGGAAGAACATGAATTACTCGCTGAAGATGAAGAAGATGAAGAAAGTGACAAAAAAGAAAAAAATAAAGTTCAGAGCTGGAAATTCGATCCTGGGAAAGCTAATCAATTTGTCTCTGAAAGAGCCCAACATAACCCTGCTGAAGACTTTGCAGAGTCCGTTGTTGCCTATACTAGTTATCCAGATCGTCTCAAAAAGGCCTCTTTAGAAAAATATAATTTTTTAAAGAATCATTTCTTTCTAGGAAAAGAATTTAAGGATGATTCACACTGTCACAATTTTCTTCCACCACACCTTAAACCACACTTGGATAGCTATATTCAATCCAGACCATCCGTGACCGCTATGCCACTTAATCATGAGCTTGCTATTCGAATTATTAGAGCTCGCTGCCTTGTTTTAAGCATCAAAGAAACCAATGATTGTATTGACTCCAAGCTCGCTGTTACTCCTTACGCACAATCACTTACACCGCTAGAAAGGGAGAACCATTTACGTCACCTTCGGCTTATCCTCGGGGGCGATTGACAATGAAATACCTGCTACTGCTCTCTCTTTTCAAACTTAGCATCAATGGCCATACTTGTCTGCAGGCTATGCCAAGTGCAATTTCTAATCTAATTAAGAGCCAGCCAATTCACTTTCATGCTATTGAAGATCATCATCTCCAAGACGCTCCATGCTTAAGTGAGATTAACTTTGATGAAATTATTCACTACCTACAAGAAAACAGTGAAACACTTAAAGATTCTATTAATGATCTGATGAATGAATCACGCTCTCGAGTGACTGCTAATATCAAACAAGTAGAAAGACCGGATTTTAGCCAAGTCCATGAATGCAAAAATGAGATCTGCGCTGTTCAAAAGGTGTTGGGAGAAAAAAAGGGGCCAATGCTTTTGTATCTTCACCATCGTTATAATATTAACAGTTCTCATTTGACCAATGTCTTTGCTGACCCTCTGGGCGAGCAAGAACTTAGTCAAATCATTCATGCAGTTAAGGACTTTCCAGAAAAATACTTTCAAAATCTTCAAGATTATAAAATTATTCGCTTTCGCCAAGGAAGAGTAAGATCTGGATTGTCTGCTCACACTAGAGCTTCCGAGTCAAAGGGAAGCATTGAACTCTTTGATCCCTGGACAGAGCTCTCTGAATTTTCCATGCGTACTTCTCTTTCTCATGAATTAGCACACCTACTTGCTCGCCACATACTAATTGAGGATCAAGCCATTGACACCTCCAATCAATGGTTAAATCTCAGTGGTTGGAAAAAAATTAAAGATGAATTTGATGAATTAGTCTGGAAACCATCCGCTAAGACTCAATTTGTTTCAAAGTATGCCAAAGAGAACCCGCAAGAAGATTTTGCGGAAAGTTTAATTGCCTTTCGCTACCGACCAAGTTTTTTGAAGAAAATTCATCCAGAAAAGTATTATTTTCTTAAGGAATATATTTTTAATAATCAAGAGGTTTGTCTATGAAGCTTTTAATTATATTCTTTGCTTTTTTTCTCTTAGCTATCCCATGTTTAAATGATTTTAAAAACAAATCTAGAAGCATTGCCCAGGCAGATGAAGATCAGAATGAATTTTCTGACAGTGCTGCTGATGTTCATCATGTCATGACTGCAAAGTGTCTTGATCCATTTAACTATGATGAGATTTTAGAATACCTTAATAGCGTTCAGCATCACCCCTCTATGAAACAATCCTACCAACAGTTAACTGATCAAGATAATTTTCCCGCTGATTCCCAATGCAATGATGTTCTCTGCGCCATTAAACATATCTTTGGTGAAGAAGAAGGACCTATGATGCTCTATCTTCATCATCGCTTTAACCTTAATACTTCCCACCTTGTGAGTCATATTGCTTCTAAACCCAATGTGGATGAGTTAACTCAATTTATTAATGGAGTTCATGATTTACCACCACACCTATTTCTTGCCTTTCGCAATCAAACCTTTATCAGATTTAAAAGGGGTTATATCAACACCAACTTTCCGACACAAGCAGCGACTGCTCACTTTGACAGTGTCGAGTTCTATGACCGCTGGGCAAGGCAACATCCCGTTTTCAAGCGCATTACAGTTGTTCACGAACTAGCGCATATCATTGGCATGGCCCGTTATTGGCCAGGAAGTGGTATCGACAATACCACTGAATGGGTTGAACTCAGTGATTGGCAACGAGTCGAGGGAAATACTTGGAAAAGACCTGAGTCCAATCAGCTCTTTGTTTCAAATTATGCCATGATTCGACCAGAAGAGGATTTTGCTGAAAGCGTTGTCGCCTACCGCTATCGACCCCATTTTTTCAAAAGTAGATCCATCCAAAAGTATAACTATATTAAAAACTATTTCTTTGCCGGTAAGGAGTACCTTGATCACCACAATTGTGATGCTACCCCCTCTCTGATAGAGTTAGCCGAAGATCTGGACAATGACCAGCTCGATCCGCGTCTATTCAATATTGCGGATAAGCACTTGATCCTTTATCAGCAATATCATAGTCGTTTTGAATAAAAAAGAAAGGCGTACCTAGCGCAGGTAACCTAACTTTAAGCGATTTTCTGCGCGCTCAAGTTTGCGCTGGTATTTAATCACTTCCTCTTCCTGCAAGCTCTCCCACTGGGCCAATTTTTGTTCAGCTTTAAGTTTGGCTGCCTTAGCGCGCTCAAGGTCGATGTCTTCAACTTTTTCAGCGGTAATAGAAAGAATCACAATCTCTGAACCCACCACTTTGCATGTGCCGTGAGAAACAGTGAAGTGTCGTTTCTTGTTTTGCTCGGTCTCGGCTTCGATTAGGCCGGTGGAAAGTTGAGTGAGGTATTGAATATGTCCTTCCAGCAAATTGACCTGTCCCTGCACAGTGGGAATGAGCAAGCTGGTGCAAGCTAAGTCTTTTATGACAACTCCCGAGGGAGTAAGCAAGCTTAAGGACATTGTCTTCATTACTGACCCTCTTCAGCGATTTTCTTAGCTTTCTCTCTTACCATATTAATGTCACCGACAAGGTAGAATGCTTGCTCTGGAAGATCATCCACTTCACCGCTAAGAATGGCCTTAAAAGATGCGATAGTGTCTTCAATTTTCACAAACTGACCAGAGATTCCAGTAAATTGCTCGGCCACAAAGAATGGTTGAGATAGAAACTTTTGAACCTTACGAGCTCTTGCCACCAATAACTTATCTTCTTCAGAAAGTTCATCCATCCCCAAAATGGCGATGATATCTTGTAATTCCTTATAGCGCTGTAAAATTTCCTGCACGGATCTGGCCACTTGATAGTGTTCTTCACCTACAATGTCTGGAGTAAGAATAGTAGAAGAAGAAGAAAGTGGATCAACCGCTGGATAAATTCCCAACTCAGCAATAGAGCGAGAAAGTTCTGTGGTAGCATCTAAGTGAGCAAATGTTGTAGCAGGAGCGGGGTCAGTATAGTCATCGGCTGGAACGTAGACGGCCTGAATCGATGTAATCGATCCATCCTTGGTGGAAGTAATACGCTCTTGCATGGCACCCATTTCAGTAGAAAGAGTTGGCTGATAACCCACCGCTGATGGAATACGACCTAAAAGTGCGGAAACCTCAGAACCTGCTTGAGTAAAACGAAAGATATTATCCACAAAGAAAAGAACGTCTTGCTTTTCTTCATCCCGAAAGTATTCCGCCATGGATAGACCGGTTAAGGCCACACGCGCTCTTGCTCCTGGTGACTCATTCATCTGACCGTAAACCAATGCTGTCTTATCAATCACCCCTGAATCCTTCATCTCATGATAAAGATCATTTCCTTCACGGGTTCTTTCTCCCACACCGGCAAAAACAGAATAACCACCGTGTTGAGTGGCAATATTATTAATGAGCTCCATAATTAAAACTGTTTTACCAACTCCTGCACCACCGAAAAGACCAATCTTTCCACCCTTCAAATAAGGCGCAAGTAAGTCAATAACTTTGATCCCTGTGTAAAATGGCTCAAGCTTTGTAGATTGACTTTCAAAGTTTGGAGCCTCTCTGTGAATTCCGTAGGACTTCTTGGCTTGAATCGGCCCGGCTTCATCCACTGGCTTGCCAATGACATTGGTAATTCTTCCCAAACACTCTTTACCCACAGGAGCTTGAATTTGATCTCCAGTGTCTTCTACCTTAAGACCGCGACTCAAACCTTCTGTTGCGTCCATGGCAATTGTTCGAACTAGATTATTTCCCAGATGCTGGGCAACCTCTAAAACTAGATTTCCCTCACCACCTTCCAGTGAGCTATTGGTCACCTTCAATGCATTGAGAATTTTAGGTAATTTCCCCTCAGGAAATTGTACGTCCACTACTGGACCCATCACTTGCTTAATTTCACCGTAATTATCCGCCATGGGATTTTCTCCTTAACCGTTTAGAGACTCAGCTCCTGAAACCACTTCTGTTAACTCTGTGGTAATGGCTGCTTGTCTCAGTTTATTCATTTTTAATGTTAGTTTCTTAATCATTTC
>SKGZ01000025.1 GCA_007117175.1 Bacteriovoracales bacterium
CCAAATAAGGAATCGCCTTTTCTTTAGCTATTTTTTGACAAGAAGAAGCCACCGGCAGTACAAAGAGACCAAAGCCCATTAATTTCAAAAAATCACGACGACCTTTTTCCGTTTGTCCTACATCAAAAAATCCATCTGGAAACTCATTGTGACGCTTTTCCAGGGAGTAATTTTTATCTTCGACATTTTGCCAGTAATTCATTTCTTTTTGATCACTCATATGTCTATCCTTCTCTTTTTTTAATAGTGACAAGTGGCACAGTTAAATAATGTGCCAGGTATATCATCGGCTTCAGCATCCTCTGCAAATGCAGGATCATGAGCACGGTGACAATTCAAACAAAAGCCCATAGAAAGATTGTGGACTTGCTTGACGATATCCATCTCTTCCACCGGTCCGTGACAATCTTGACAAGAAACTTTTTCACTATTCACGTGCACACTGTGATTAAAAGCGGCAAAATCTGGAAGGTGGTGAACCTTCTCCCACTCAATGCTGCGCTCTTGATCAATGGCTTCGTAAATTTTTTGCACTTCTTCAGAATCGGTTTTCACATAACTGTGACAGTTCATACATAAATTCACCGGAGGAATGGTTCCATGGCGACCTTTGTCTGCTCCGTAGTGACAGTACAGACAGGAGATCTCATTATCACCTGCGTGCACCTTATGAGAAAATTTAATGGGCTGCTCTGGAGCGTAGCCAGTAGTATAGTCAGTAGACTTGGCAAACATCACCACTTCATAAACTCCACCAGCTAAGACTGAAAGAGCAATCAAGCCAAAGAAAGCACCTTTAAGATAAATTCCACCGTAGAAAAAAACCAGTAATGCGAATGTCAGCCCGGCAATCACCGCTAAAACCACGAGAAGAGTTTGCCCCGCTTGAGAGTCCAAACCAGCACGTGGCTGCAGATTTTCATCTTCAACACTTGCCACTACAGCAGCCTCTTCTTTGCTAGAAACTCCTCCAGAGGCGATAAATTCAATAATTGCCTTAGCCTCTTCATCACTGACGTCGTGAGCTGGCATGATGCGCTTATCCCACTCTTCAAATAAAGCCACTGCCTGTTCATCTCCACTCTGAATCACTGCTTGTGAGTTTTGAATGAACTTCACAATCCAATCTTCACTTCTCCTCTCAGTGACCCCCTTTAAACCAGGACCTACTAAGGGCTCTTCAGAGTCGATATTGTGACAGGCCATACAGCGAGTCGTCACATACTCTTCAGCATCAAAGGCAAGACCGCTCTTAAATGTGAAAATCATGATGAATAAAGTGAACCAAAATTTCATAACACAACCCCTCACCATCACTACTAGCTGAAAAAAACGTTTAACACCACGATCAGTCACCGGACTGATCTTTTGTTGAATATTTGATCAAGTCTAATAGTTTATTTATACAGTAAAAAATGTAATCCATATTGCCAGCATTTGCAAAGGGTGTTTTTATTGTCCCAAAAGATTTTAACATCACTAGAGACAATAATTATTATTTCAAATGAAAAGTTTAATTTCGCTATTCAAAAAAATTGAAACAACTTTGGGCAGTCTCAAGTTTGCGGTGATTATTATTTTGATTTTTGCAGTCTACTTAGCCTACGGAACGATTATCGAATCTTTTCACGGCGCCGAATATGCAGCTCGCGCCATCTATAAGCATCCCTTTTTTTTCCTCATTCAGCTTTGTATGTTTCTGTCCATTCTCATCGCCACACTTCACCGAATGCCACTGCAAAAAAGGCTCTACGGTTTTTATACTCTTCATGCAGGACTGCTGATTTTGTTCATTGGCTCCTTTATTTCTTTCCTAGCAGGAGTGGATGGAGTGCTGACCCTCTACCCTCAAACGGCTACTCAACAATTTGAATTGCAAAAAGATCAATTGATCATTCGCCCGGATAGACTCAACTCACAAAAATTTCACCAAATCACCTTACCCTATGCCTTTTCATCAAAAAATATTGACCTAAAGATCGACAATATTCATTTATTACAATACTATCCCTTTGCTCAAATTGAAACAAAATGGCAAAAGAGCTCGCAAGATTATGATTCGGCCCATTACCTACTTGCTAATGAACAAGTGCAACAGGACTTTTTCTTTTCACGCCATCCCCAGGCCATGTTAAAAGATCAATTGCAAATGGGCCCGTTAACCATCAACTTCTTTCCAGGGTTCTTATTTCAATGTGTGACTCAATCAAGCGACTTTATCATCTGGAATGAGGAGCAAAAAAAATGCCTGAATGTTCAAAAGTCGAAAGTGATTGATCGTGCTGTTCAAGGAGAAATTTACCAATTGATCACTGCTGAAAAAACATTTCGCTTCCAACCTGATGCAGCTCCCTTTGAACTGGATGAACAAAAACGTTTTCAGCCTAACTCTGGCTGGAGATTGCTCAATAAAACTCAATTCACCCAAGGCCCCAATCTTATGCTCTTTGCTGATCAGTTGGCCTTTTTTCATCAAGATCAATGGCATTATCACTCACTGACTGAATCTATCACTCTGCCTTGGATGAACTTTCAAATGCAGTTATTAAAACTCTCTCAAGATCAATACCCGGCCAAAATCATCTCTGCTACCAAGCCCGTGCTCGATGAAGGAAAGGTGGTGCAAGGCAATCTTAAGGCCATACAGATTCAATTAGATGATGAAATCTTTTGGGTGGATTCCCAAGAGCCGCTACAAATGCGCGATCAAAATCAAAAAATTGTTTCCTTTAAGCTCTCTGCCCAAAGCTTAAAGCTGCCCTATGAAATCACGCTGAATGAATTTCGTATGGACACCGATCCGGGAACTAAAAATCCCGCCAGTTATCAAAGTTTTGTAACAGTTTTTGACGGTCAGAAGACCACTCGCCACAATATTTCCATGAACCAACCGCTGGTGCACCAGGACTTCACCCTTTACCAAAACTCCTACTTTAAAATTGCACCTGATGTCTATGGCAGCACCCTGACCGTCAACTACGATCCAGGGCGCAGTTGGAAGTACCTTGGCTCTTTACTGCTGGTGCTTGGAACTTTATGGCATTTTCTTTTGCGCAGAATTCAATGGCCGTTGACAAGGCGCTAGTGTCTCGATTAGATTAGTTTTTCATCTGAGGGCGTTTAGCTCAGCTGGGAGAGCGCTACCCTTACAAGGTAGATGTCGGCAGTTCGATCCTGTCAACGCCCACCATTTTATTCCCACTGAAAAATTTCTAATTGGCTACTCTCTGAGTGTCAGCCTGCTTTTCGCCATCGATAACAGTAAGATTGGCCCCGCCGATCGCCTTCATGAATTCCTCTGGATTTGCTAAATTAAGTGCCACCTTTAAAACATCCTCGCAAAGGCTGACAGGAATAATTTCAAGGTCAGATTTAATTTCATCTGGAATTTTAGTTAAGTCCTTGGCATTCTTTTGCGGAATGACCACAGTCGAAATTCCTGCTTGCTTGGCAGCTAAAAGCTTCTCTTTCAATCCACCGATGGGCAGAACTCGCCCACGCAGTGTCACCTCGCCGGTCATGGCCACGTTTTGCTTCACTTCGATACCGGTAATGGCAGAACAAAGAGCAGTGGCTAAAGTAATCCCAGCAGAAGGGCCGTCCTTGGGAGTGGCTCCTTCAGGAACATGAATATGCAAGTCATGCTTTTCATACCAATCATAACTAATTCCTAGACGATCACTCATGGAACGAACGTAGCTAAGAGCAGTTTTAGCAGACTCTTGCATCACTTCTCCGAGTTTCCCAGTGACTTGAATTTTCCCTGTTCCAGGAACCGTCACCACTTCAACATTCAGAACATCTCCGCCCACGGAAGTCCAGGCCAGTCCATTCACCAGACCAATTTCCATTTTTTCCACCTGAATATCATTTTCATCAAAACGAACAGGGCCTAAGTATTTTTCCACACTATTTTCATTCACTTGAAATTTTTTACCTTCAGGAATTTCCTCACTGACCACTTCAGTGGCAATCTTACGAGCAATAGTGTTCAAAAGACGCTCTAATTCACGCACTCCCGCTTCTTTAGTGTAGCCGCGAATGACTCTGATAAAGGAGTTATCACTAAGCTTGACCTCATAGTTTTTTAAACCATTATTCTCCACTGCTCTTTTAATAAGGTAATTTTTGGCAATTTGCTGTTTTTCAAATGGGGTATAACCAGAGAGATGAATAATCTCCATACGATCACGCAATGGCCCTGGAATCATTGAAAGATCATTGGCCGTCATGATGAACATAACCTTAGAAAGATCATATTCAGACTCAATATAGTGATCAGAGAAGTTTTTATTTTGCTCAGGATCAAGCACCTCTAACATGGCCGAACTGGGGTCTCCACGAAAATCGCTATTCATTTTATCAATTTCATCAAGAAGGATGACTGGATTACCAGTTCCTGCTTTTTTCATGGCCTGCATAATTTTTCCTGGCATTGCCCCTACATAAGTTCGACGATGGCCGCGAATTTCAGCTTCATCGCGAACTCCACCTAGGGAGATGCGAACAAACTTTCTATTCAAAGAAGTGGCCAAAGATCTGGCGATGGAGGTTTTCCCTACTCCTGGAGGTCCCGCTAAGCAAAGAATGGTTCCTCTGCCACCGTCACCCACTAACGAGCGAACTGAGAGATATTCCATTAAACGCTCTTTAACTTCATCTAATCCGTAGTGATCCTCATCTAAAATCTTACGAGCATGATTCACATCATGATCATCTTGGGAGTATTCTTCCCAAGGAAGATTGAGCATCCAGTCAATATAGTTTCTGACAACAGCCGACTCTGCTGACATGGGTGACATTGATTTAAGACGCCTGATTTCTTTTTTAGTTTTCTCTCTGGCTTCTTCCGGCATATTTTTCTTCTCTAGCCGTTCTTCCATTTCTGAAAGCTCATTCTTGCCATCATCACGGCCACCTAATTCTTTTTGAATAGCATTCATCTGCTCATTAAGATAATACTCTTTTTGAGATCGCTCCATTTGCGACTTAACACGAGTTCGAATTCTCTTCTCAACATTAATGATTTCAATCTCACCTTGCATTTTCCCTAAAAGAATCTGCAAGCGTTCTTCAATACTAAAAGCATTGAGAATTTCTTGTTTTTCATGAATCTTCATAGTTAAGTGAGCGACAATAATGTCTGCTAACTTCGAGCCATCATTAACTTGGGAAACACTCATTAAAAGTTCGGGTGGAATACGCTTATTCATCTTCACGTACTGCTCAAAGGTGGACTTAATACTACGAACAGTCGCCTCTAACTCCACTTCACTTTTCACCTGATCAGGACAAGGAGTGACATTAGCGCTATAACCTTTATCGGTGCAGTTAAATTCATTAATCTTGGCCCGATATTTTCCTTCAATTAAAACCTTCACCGTATTATCAGGAATTCGCAGCATTTGAATAATTGAAACAACGACCCCCACATCGTAAAGATCATCTTGTGTAGGATTGAGAATACTGGCATCTTTTTGTGTTAATAAAAACAACTCATTGCCATTTTTGGCTGCCTCTTCCAATGCTGA
>SKGZ01000128.1 GCA_007117175.1 Bacteriovoracales bacterium
CAGATTGAGGAATTTGAAAATCCACTTCGGATCGGTCGCCGGATGCTGGCGAGAGGCGATGAAGTCATTGTTGATGATGGTCTCGAGTGGGTACGTCATCAAGTAGACGAAGA
The DNA here is from genome assembly GCA_007117175.1 of Bacteriovoracales bacterium. GTDB lineage: Bacteria > Bdellovibrionota > Bacteriovoracia > Bacteriovoracales > Bacteriovoracaceae > SKGZ01. The sequence continues at coordinate 114 of SKGZ01000128.1, forward strand.
AGTGATCACCCACGATGAAAAAGCTCAGCCTTTAAAGACTCGTGTGTCTCGTATTGATCACTTAACCAATAATGTGCCAAAGGGCCAGATGGATCACTGGGTGGATTTCTATAAAAGAGTTTACGGTTTTGTGCAGACTCGCTACTTTGACATTAAGGGCAAGAAAACAGGTCTTAATTCCAAGGTGGTTCAGTTAGCTGATAATAGTATTATTATTCCGATTAATGAGCCAGAAGTGGAAAATGGTCAGTCGCAAATTCAAGAGTACTTAGATTTGCATAAAGGCCCTGGGGTGCAGCATATTGCTCTGATGACTCCTGATATTATTTCGACTGTGGGAGAATTGCGAGAGCGCAATTTTAAATTTTTAGATGTTCCCAGCACTTATTACGAAGACATTCCCAACAGGCCTTTTAAGGTGGAAGAAAACTTAAAGGTCTTAGAAGCTTTAAAACTACTGGTGGATGGAGATCAAGAAGGTTATCTTTTGCAAATTTTTACTGATACCTATATCGGTCCGTTATTTTTTGAATTCATTCAAAGAAAAAATCACTGGGGCTTTGGTGAAGGAAACTTTCAGGCCCTTTTTGATGCCATTGAAAGAGATCAAATGAAAAGAGGTTATCTAAAAGACTAAAGTCTTGGTCTGGGAGTACTCTAAGAATGAGTAGGGTGCTCCCTCTCTACCAAGTCCACTGCCTTTGACTCCTCCAAAGGGTAGGTGATCACAACGATAAGATGGCCCTTCGTTAATATTCAGAGTAGCACAGTCGATTTTTTGAAAAAGTCTTTTGACTCGATTCAGATCATTGGTAAAGACTCCGCATTGCAGTGTCAGTGAACTTAAATTCACCATTGAGATTAACTCATCTTCGCTATTAAAACTAAAAAGCGGGGCGATGGGACCAAAAATCTCTTCTAGGATAATAGGATGATCTGGCGAGATATTTTCAATCAGGGTGGGGCTAATAAAATTTTGATTTTTTTCTCCTCCAGTTAAAACACTGGCCTTCGATTGAATTAGTTCAGTCAATTGCTGATAGGCCTGTTGGCAGTGTTCAGCACTCACCAGTGGTCCCATTTGTGTTTGATGGTCTAAAGGATCTCCCATTTTTATTTTCTCAGTCAAAGCAATAAGTTTTTCTTTAAATTGCTGATAACAGCTTTGTTCAATAAAGATTCTCTTGGCAGCATTGCAGCGCTGGCCTGCCACTGCAAAGCGATTTTGCACTGCCGTTGATGCGGCTTGCTCAAGATCACTATCGGCAAAAACAATCAGCGCATCATTGCCTCCTAATTCATAAATTTGTTTCTTGAGTCCGGCATTGAGGCTGATCTTTTCGGCGGTTTTTCTTCCTCCGGTAAAGCTAATAATATGCAATTGATCACTGCTAATTAATTGTCCCAGTGTAGTGTGATCGGGCATGCACAGCTGAATGTCACACTCTCTCATTCCCGCTTGATAGCAATAAGAAAGTAGCAATGAACTACTTTGATAACATTGAGGATGAGGTTTGAGCAAAGTGCTATTGCCCATGGCAAAGGAGGGGGCAATTTTATGTAGCGCCAAGTTAATGGGAAAGTTATAGGGAGTAATGGCAAGGGCAATGCCGTAAGGGGCGCGATCAATTAATGCCCAACGGTGAGGAGATTGCTCTTGGTAGTGATTATTACTTTTAAGTTCTGAGCTAAAAGATTCTAATTCACTGGCATTGCATTCTAAGGTGATGATCGCCCTTTGCACTTCCACCAGAGATTCTTGAATGGTCTTTCCCATTTCTTGAGTGATCTGTTGGGCCAGAGGTTGGCAATTTTTTTCGATGATTGCTGCCAACTTTCTGAGAATCCTTGCTCTCTTCACTATGCTCAATGGGCAGCGAGAGTTGAGCTGGAGTTGAGTGATTTTCTTTTTTAACTCATCACTGCTTGTCAACGAGTACTGTTGCAGAGTTTCACCATTATAGGGATTAATAACTGAGTAAAGATCTTTCATAACATCCTTTGGTCATAGGGAAAAATATGCACGATTTTAACCTTTTATTTAAAAATAACAAAACTTTGGGAAAATAGAAGAGTAAAGTCAAAAAGGGTTAGTTCTTTATGGATATTGGTACCGTCATCGGTCTGAGTTTAGCAGCAGGTTGTGTGCTTTTTGCCATTGTACTAGGTGGTGCATTGACTATGTTTATTGATGTCTCTTCCATGTTAATGGTCATGGGAGGAGTGCTGGGAGCTGTTTTTATTAAATGGCCCATTGAAGATGTGAAATCTCTGGCCAAAATTTACTTGAAATCAATTTTCTTCACTAGTATGGATCCCAAGGAGACAATCATTGAGATTCAAAATCTAGCAGAAACGGCCAGAAAAGAGTCTATTTTTGCTCTTGAAAAAGTAGAAGTCAAAGATAGCTTTATGAAAAAAGCGGTGCAACTGGCAGCTGATAATAGGCCACCTGATATTATTACTTCTATTTTGCAATTAGAAATTGATGCCATGGATGATCGCCATAAAAGAGGGATTAATATCATGGAAGGAATCGGAACCGATGGCCCCGCTTTTGGAATGATTGGAACATTAGTTGGTCTGGTGCAGATGTTACAAAATCTGTCTGATCCTTCGGCCATTGGTCCTGCCATGGCGGTGGCCCTACTGACCACATTCTACGGTGCAATTATCGCCAATATCTTTGCAGCTCCCATTGCCAATAAATTAAAAATTCGTCATGAAATTGAGATGAATAAGATGGATATTATTTTGGCAGGAGTTCTAGGCATTGTGGCCGGAGAAAATCCGCGAGTCATTCGAGAAAAACTAGATTCATTTCTTCCTCCTGCTCAAAGAGCAAGCAGTGAAGATGATGAGCGGGAGTAATTCCTGATGGCCGACGAACAAGAACTGACCATTAATCAGACTCCCCCCAAGCCTAAGAAAGATGATTGTGATTGTAAGCCCGGTCTACCTGGCTGGATGGCCACCTTTGCTGATATGGTGACCCTTTTATTGACCTTCTTTGTTTTGCTTTTATCTTTTGCTAAAACTGAAACTAGTAAGATGCAAGCTGCCTTGGGGTCCATTCGAAATGCCTTTGGGGGAGCCTCTTTACAACAAGGTGAGGTGATTATTCCTGGAAAGTCCCCGGATGATCAACCAACCATGATGGATACCCAAGAACCAGTCAAACCTTTTCCCATCGAGTTTTTAACAACTGAAGGTCTTTTGGATAAACAAGAAATTAATAGGCCTTACGAAAATACTCTAAGACAAGCCAAAGAGAGTTTGCGCGATCACGGGCTAAGCGATTCTGTGGATGTCTATGAAGTACCTGAAGATATTAAAATGGAGATCGCTGATAAGATTTACTTTGAAACAGGAATCGATCAGCCTCGAGACTTAAAAACTACCAGCTACGAAAAAGTTGTTTCCATGTTAAGGCAGGGTTCTTGGCAGCTCTTTGTGCAAGGTTATGCCAGTAAAAATGAAAGGGGGGGGCAGGGACAAGATGCCTACACTCTTTCCATGCAAAGGGCAGTTGGGGTGGCCCAAGACTTAATGAAAAGAGGAGTGGATCAGCAACAAATTACCATTGTGGCCTATGGCGATTCGCGCTTAGAAAAATTTGAAGGCATGGATCCCAGTGCCCAAGAAGAAGCTGATCGCAATCAAAAAGTAGATTTTGTCATTAGAAAAACTGATCTGAAGGCCGTACAAAAAAAAGTTGATCATCGATAATTCATGATGAGATTGTCTTTTTGCACTTTAAACTCCTATTGCTCTTTAGAGCAAGCACTGATAGCAATTCTAAACTGCTCTCGCTCGCAAATTAAAAAATTCTATTCAGCACAGCAAAGACTTAAAAAAATTGCGGCCAAACAAGAAATTGATTGCCCCATTGATCTTATTAATTTCTCCAGAGTCAATCCTAATTATAATGGCAATCAGATTCAAATCCTGACAAAGAACAGTGACTTTCTTATTTTTCATAAACCCATCAAGGTTCACTCCACTTCTTTGAACTATACTTGCCAAAACAATATTGAATGCTGGCTAAGGGCCAATGGACACGCACTGCCATCTGCGGACTCTGGCCTTTTGTATCGCTTAGATTATGAGACATCTGGTCTAATGATTGTCTGTCTTAACATTAAGAGTTACCAGCAATTGCGCCAAAACTTTCAGCAATTGATTAAGCATAAAACCTATCTGGCGGTGGTGACTGGTCATATCAAACAAACCCTAGATTTGCAGCATTTTTTAGAACTTAAGAAAAAGAAAGTTCGCGTCTTCCATGAAACTTCACCCCATCGAGTGATGGCCAATTTAAACATTGATCCTCTTGCTCATTCAAGTCTTAATGGACAAGACATAACCTTAGTGAAGATTCAGCTGCAGCAGGGGCATCGCCATCAAATTAGAGCGCAATTAGCCGCTTGTCATTATCCCATTTTAGGGGAACAGCTCTACGCCACTTCAGATTATCATCGATTGATGTTGCATGCTTATTCTTATCAATGGCAATGGAATCATGAGGATTATTCTTTTTTGGATGATCAAATCATCGATTTTGAACTATTGTTTCCAGACCTCTTGCACTTGCACAGTGGCCTTTAGGTGATCGGCAATTAATTTAGGATCTTTTAGAGTTTTGATTTGTAAACTGTATTGCCCCTCAGTGACTGCATTCAGAGTCAGCGGGGGGTAGTAGACTCGCAGGCTAATAATATCAGTTTTGCGTAAATTTTCCTCCGGTGCATTGTCGGCCAAAAACGCCATCTGATTGGCCAACTCGCGATAAACATATTGGCGAATAAAGTCTTCATCCTTACCTTGCTTTAAGATGGGAAGGGTGGAGTAATCAATTTCAATGTGCAGATTATTTTTCTTGCAATGACCTCTCCAATTGCCTGGATAATAATGCTTCAATCCAGACAGGGCCCCTTGGCAAGAGTAGGTGTTATAGCGATCGGGATCTCCCAGCCGTATCCCGCGATTGGACAGTTCCAACATAAGAGCAATACTCATCAGGATACCAATGGCCAAAATTGGCCGCTGCATAAGATAGGTCCATAACATACTAATATTATGCCGTTTTTTTAATTTGTGGCCAGTGAGATTAAAGCTTGCCCAGGAGTTATCCGACAAGTTAGGTAAGGTACTAAAGGAGTTTGCTTATGTTTAAAGCTAGTTCAAGTTATCCTCAGCAAAATGATCATTTTTGGCAGGTACTACGCTATTTAGAAAATATGAATTATCGGCAAAGCATTGCTGAGATTGCTGGTGATTGTCAGCTTAGCACCCAGCAAGTGCAAGAAGTTCTCTCATTTTTGCGCAGTAAGGGCTATCCGGTGGAATGCTCTGGAGCTGATTTAACTGCAAAGA
>SKGZ01000176.1 GCA_007117175.1 Bacteriovoracales bacterium
CTAAAACTAACGCAATTTGGCTCATTAAGTAATAAAGCATTTTTCAACTCCTCAAATGTTTTATCGGAGTTATTATTTAATACTTTAATTATTTTTGATTACTGAGCAAATACCTCTACTAAAAAGAGTGGGGGTCAACATCCATAGTCATGCGAATCCCGCTGGGCAGGTCTGTGGAGCTGGCAATTTGAGCACAGAGTTGATGCAAGCGCCCTAAATCCTTGGAAAATAGCAAGAGATGATAGCGATACTCATTGGTGTGCTTGTGAATCAGATTGGGTGCAGGGCCTTTGACCAGGATTTCATCACCAGACATACTTAACTGAATGCGATCTCTGATTAATTCACTGGTTTTTTTAACCTGCAAAATTTTCTTGCCTCGAAAGTGCAAAACCACGCAGCGTTGATAAGGGGGATAGCCTAAACTCTCCCGCCAAGGAAGTTCTCTTTGATAAAACTGCTCAAACTCATGGTTTTGTAAATCTGCTAGAAACTCATCATCTCGTTGAGTGAGAACTCTGACTCTGCTTTTTTCACCAAAGCGACCGGCCCTTCCTAAAACTTGAGTCATTAATTGATAGGCCCTTTCCGCGGCCCTAAAGTCCGGCAAGCTCAGCATTTGATCAAGTCCCAAGACTAAAATGAGCTCAATGTTTTTAAAATTATGCCCCTTGGCCAACATTTGGGTGCCAATAAGAATATCAAAATTTCCACTGTAAATTTCCTTGAGTTTATCCTCTAATTGCTGATGATTCTTCACTTCGTCTCGATCAAAACGGATAATTTTCTTATCGGGAAATCTTTTTTCAAAAATTTGATAAACTCTTTCCGTGCCGACCCCTACTGGAAATAAATCCAAGCAACCACAGTTAGGACATGAGCTCGGTTTGGGTAAATGGTAGGAGCAAAGATGGCATTCTAGCTGATTGCGTTTTTTAAAATAAGTTAAACTCACAGAGCAATTGGGGCATTCAAAACGATGGTTGCAAGCCTGACAACTCAGGAAATTAGCAAAACCTAGCTTGTTAATGAAAATAATAACCTTGCCCTTGGTCAAGGCTTTTTCACATTGTTCAATATCTTGAGAGGTAAAAGGAGCCTGGGCACTAGCACTCCCTGCCGGTTCACTCATCTCTACCACTGGTAATTCTGAGTTAGAATACCTTTTCCTTAAGGGAAGGTAGCGATGGGTTAGCTTTTGAGTAAAGCGTTGATAACTCTCTAAGCTGGGTGTTGCCGATGCCATGATAATAGGAATTTGAAGAAGTTGGGCCTTTTTAATCGCCAAATCTCTGGCGTGAAAATGACAACGATCTTCCTGTTTATAGGAGTGATCGTGTTCTTCATCAATGAGAATCATTCCCAAGTTCTTGATTGGGCAAAATAAAGAGCTGCGAGCACCGATCACCACTGCTGGTCTTTCTAATTTGGAGAACTCAAGCCAGCTATTATACTTCTGTGATCCTTGAACTTGAGAGTGATAGGGGTAAATGGGGCAGTTTAAATATCTTGAGTAGAAATTAATAAATTGTGGGGTAAGATTAATTTCAGGAACGAGCAGTAGTGCCGAGTTGCCTTTTTCAATTTGCTCTTTCATGAGATGAAAGAAAATAAGGCTTTTACCACTGCCTGTCACTCCGTGAATAAGCCACTGCTCAAATCCTTCTTTTTTGATAATTTGCTCTACACAGTTTTGTAATTCGGAGTTTAATTCTAGATCAAACTGCTTATTCTCCCCTTGAATCATGCGAGCTGGCTTGATTTTCTTATAAATCTTTGGAAGGCAATCAAAAACAAGTTTTCCTAAAGGATAGTGGTAATATTGAGCTGCCCATTGATAAAGTTCCAATTCTTTTTCAAAAAAAAAAAAAAAAAATATTTTTTGTGCTATTTCTTTAAGTTGATATTGGCCCTGGTAACTTGAGTCAACACTCAGCACAACTCCTTTTTCTTTCCTGCGCCCTAGCGGGACTTCTACTAAGTCACCTTTTTTTAACTGATGATCCTTGCAAAGATAGGTGAGAATATTTTTCTGAAGTGGGGCATTGAGTGCAACCTGGGCGTACATATTATGGATTCACGATGAAAGGATGTTCAAATAATTTTTGGGGCTCCTTCACCTCCCCTAGGCCCTTAAGGTATTGCTCTAGCTGTCTTGGAGTGTAGTCTCGATGAGAAAAGGATGTGATCTCGATGACCTTGCGTTCGTTATCGCTAAAGAAAATAATTTTTGATGGGAACTCCCTTCCTGCTGAATAAGGCTTATATTCACCAAAGTGTATCGAAAGAGGTGGCTCTAAAAAGTCTAAAACCATCTTTGTCATTCTTCTAGAGTTAAGTTCAAAGTGAGTAATAAAGTCTTTTTTGTTCACTTCCCAGAAAAACTCATCGTTAACCTTAACTAGCTCTGCTCTTTCAGCTCCATGATAATAACTAGACTTTAAAATCTCATCAATCAGTTGTCGCTTATCTTTATCTTTTGCAAAGAGTGGAGACTCTTCTTCTGGTATCTCTGGATTTTCATTTTGTTTTTTTATAAAATACCGATAATTAATTAGCAGGTTTCTTTTTTCTTTATTAATAAAGTTTTCTTGTGGATGGATCTCAATGGAGTAAGGTTTTAGAAAATCATAAAACCAATTAACCTCCCCTCTTGCTAGTGAGCTTAGCAATGAATAAAAAAGAGCACTCAACTTACTATATTCTTTTATTTGCTGCCAGCCTTGGCTGGACTTTGCTATTACATTTCCCTTTTCATCTTTATTGACTAGATAAACTCTCTGGGCAAGATGCTGAGATAAAATCATCGTTTGCAAATATTTTTTATCATTGTACTTATACTCATAGCTTAAAACTGTAGTGGTCGCCTCAATCTCACCTTGTCTTGCATGTCTAAAAAGAGAATCTACTGTTGGGCGATAAGCAACTGCAAAATTTGAAAATAGAATTAAGACAAAGACCAGTAATTTCATTTTTTTGCCCCTAAATCTGGTATTCGTTTTTCAATTGATTGAAGCAATGTTTTTTTAAGATCTGGCTCCCTCAAAGAAAAAGCAATGACCGCGTCTAAATAACCATGAATATTACCTGTATCAAATCTCTCTCCTTCAAATAGGTGAGCATAAGTTTTTTTCTTCTTAGACATTACATCAATTGCGTCTGTTAACTGATACTCACCACCAGCCCCCTTGGGTGTTTGTTTTAAAATCTCCATGATTTCAGCTGGTAAAATATAACGACCAGGACATGCTAAACAAGAATCAGTTTCATCAAGAGCTGGCTTTTCTAGCATTCTTTGAACTTGGTATGTTTTGGGGTTAATGCTTTTTCCTTCAATAATCCCATAACGGTGAATCTCGCTACTAGCCACCTCCATAATGCCAATCACCGGGGCATCTGCCAGTTGCTGGCTTTCATGGGCTAATTGAGCAATGGCCGGTTGACCTTGGCTGACCACAAGATCGTCGGCGAGCAAAACTGCAAAGTTTTCGTGACTAGCAATGAGTGGACTTGCCTGTAAAATAGCGTGTCCTAGTCCTAAGGCCTGTTTTTGCCTAATTGAAATAATCTCAATTTGTTGGGAAAGCTTGCGCACCATTTCCAATTCTTTTTCTTTGCCGGCTGACTTTAGAAAAAGCTCTAGCGCCAAATCTTGGTCAAAAAAGTTTAAAACAGCTTCTTTTTCATCTGAAGTAATAAAAATAACCTGATCCATTCCTGCTTGCACCGCTTCTTGCACTACATAATAGACCATTGGCACATTGATAATGGGTATCAACTCTTTAGCAACCGCTTTCGTCGCCGGTAAAAAACGAGTTCCTCGCCCCGCAATGGGAATAATTGCTTTTGAAATTTTCATTTCCCTGACTTGTCCTTATACTTTAATTCTATGAAACTTAGTTTGTTTTTACTATTGATTCTCAATCTTAATCAACATGGGCATGCCCGCATTAGAGATTACCAGACTACTCAAATGATTGCTACAGCAGGAGCAGGGATTGGCTCTATTGATACAATAAATGCTCTTTATGCTAATCCTGCCAGCAGTGGCTACAAACCTCAAACGCTGTTTTACGGCCAAACAAATAATGCTTCTATGTCTGATTCCTCTTCACAAAGAGCTAGCAACGACCATCTTTTTAATGCTCCAGCAGGCCAAAGTTTTGCACTGATTGATGGAAACCGCAGTTCACTTCGAGGTGGACTTGGCTACACTCAGTATCGAGAGGGACACATTAGTCGCAGGCGCTACACCTTTAGTTCCTCTGCATTAAGTACCGGCAATTTCTCAATGGGATTTAATTATTATTACACCAGTGATTCATCGACACATCCCGGTTATGAGTACCGACGCAGTTTTCACCAAGTCAACTATGGCCTTACTTACCTGATCTCACCCAGCTTTACCTTCGGCTTAGTTTACCAGGATGTTTTCAAGGCCCAATCACACTTACAAAGAATGCTCATGGGTACAGAGCTAATTCTTAACCCCACGGTCAGTCTATTATTTGACTGGGGGGTCAACCCTCATCGATCACAGTCCACCTCTCGTTTCATGGCAGCTGCCATAAAACTTAATTTTCACGGCAATTTTTCTATTAAGGCGGGATTGCAGCAAGATAGACTCTGGAATAGTCAATCACTAGCATGGGGTCTATCCTGGAGAATAGCACAGTTGACTCTGGACTTTGCAATGAACCAAATGCAAAGTCATCATTTAGAAACAAATCCGATCATTTATCCTAACGAAAAACTAAGAGAAGTTTCATTAGCTCTAAGCTATAGGTTTTAATTATGACGACTGATCGTATCGAGAAGGAAAAAAAGAGAAGAGAGCAAGTTTTTATAAATAGTAAATTCAAATCTCGCTTTGATCTGCTCGAACAGGGGCGCCAGTTTTTCTTAAAGAAAGATTACAAAAAGCAGGCACAAAAATACATTGAATACTTACAAGTTTTGGCCACCGTATTCAAAACGACTGTTTATGATCTCAACCCCTCTCATTTTGCTGACCCTATGATGCAAAATGAAATGTTGGTAGTCAGTCAAGTCTACTATGATTTAGCCAAGATTTTTGATAATGTCCCACAAAAAAAAGCTGATGTAGAAAGGTACTTAGCTCAATTCGTTAACTTTACCAAAAATCAAAAGTATCAAGTTCTCAATTCTGAACGTGTTCGCAAAGAGCTCAAAGTGATTAAGTTTAAAAACAGAGAACTCTTCGAGCAAGCCCTCAAAAAAATCTACCGTGAGTCTTCCAAGTGTTTTATTGCAAGTGAACTCTACGGGCAAAACCATGCTGTCACCCAGGATTTAAGGGCCTTAAAAACATGGCTACTCGGTTTCAGGAGCGGAGAAATATTAGTCTCAACATACTATCGTATTTCTCCAGTTTTACTGAGAGCTGCTGCTGAGTATAAAGTTATATCATA
>SKGZ01000138.1 GCA_007117175.1 Bacteriovoracales bacterium
ATAGCCGCAATATTTTGTCGTGGCTGCCCATTCACAAGTTCAAAAAAACCTGCGATATAAAGAGTTCTACCAACTAATTTTAAATCATGAATCACGGCTTCCGATCCATTTAATCTTTCAAACTGCGCTACTGCTACATCAATTGTTTCTAAGTCCTCTGCAACTTCTACCAGTTGTATAAATTGACTAGAACCATCCAGTTTAAAAACTCCCCCCGCATAAAATCCGCCTTTACCATTATGCTCTAGAGTCAGAATCCCCTTCACTCCTCTTAATTTTGGATCATCGCCTCCACCTGCTTTTTTCTCTCCACACTTGTCTTGATTATGTGAAGTTTTACAAAGAGCGGGATAATCTTTGCATAATTGCTCAATGCTCTCATTGAACTCTTCTTCATTTTCAGAGCCTTGATAAGCTAAATCAAAACAAGCTGAGAATTTACAAACTCCTGGTTTAGTGGCCTTTTCATCGTAATTATCAACTCTGGCATCATCAATCATACAACCAACAATCTGTTCTCCTCCATCATTTTTTTCACCACATTTTTCCCCATTGTGCTGCACTTGACAGTTAGCCGGATACAGCTGACATAGTTCTGCTATTTGATCCTTAAACTCATCATAATCAATATAGTTTTCATAATCTTGATATTCACTCTCATAACAAGCACTAAACATACAATCAGTAGGATAATCAGCTTCTTGGTCATAATTATCGGCATCTTCCTTGAGACAGCCCGGAATCTTAGAGACTTTTGGCCCACAACGTTTCTCATCATGGATTAAGTCAGCTGCTTCATCTTGCCATATTTCTTTATACGCTTCATGAGCTTTTCTAATCTCCAAGTCATCCAAGTAACCAACGGTCCCCTCTTGATTACAAGCTACAAATTCACAAGAACCGTCATCTACAGTGGCTTCAGGGTTTGTGTTGGTGGCCAGAGGCTCTTTACATCCAGCAATGGATTCTTTTTCCTTATTCACACATAAATCAGGACTATGAAAGATTGCTCCACCTTGCTGACTGGCAATATAATCATTATATTCATCAATCTTTTCTTGATCAAACTCTTGATAAGCACTATCCATGCAAAGATAAAAATAGCACCAGCCCATTCCCTCCTCACACTCTTCATCAAAATTACTTGCATCCGGGTGCAGACAAAGCCTGATCACGGGAGGGTCTTTTTGATCTCCATTGTTTCCTCCATTGTCTCCTTGACTTCCACTGCCATCCCCTCCAATTTCACCTTGAGCAGAAATTGTTCGATTGACATTGGTATCCAGAGAACAAGAAGTAAAAATCATCATTAAGGATAAAATTAAAATTAGTCTTGTCTTCACTACAGACTCCTTAGAGTTGAATAAACATTAAGTTTATTTTACCCTTATCAACTTATCGGATATGACTTGAAAGACTAAAGTGACCAATAATTAGGCACTTAACTTGAATCTTCTCAATGAGTTAATGCCACAAAAATGTGGCATTCGCTACTGAATAGGCACAACGCTAATGCCTCTCATTCCTTGACCGCTATTAGGAACAAACTGTCCCCCAATAAAGAGCAATTGGTTAACTGGATCAAGGCCAAGAGCATTCACTGTATGGGTCTGATTGGCCAGGGAATCAGGACTATTGCTGACCAATTCTTTGCTTTGTAAATCGTAGCTGGCAAATCTAGATCTAGCCTCTGCGTTCACTTCAGAAAAACTTCCTCCAAGGTAGACAACTCCATTCAAGTATTGCAATGCCATCACTTCTCGATCTGGTTCAACTTTGTACTCGCTATTTATTTTTCCATCACTGAGATTAAAGACAGCAAAATATTTTTTTTCTTCCCCAGCGATCTGGGTAAAACGACCAGCTGCAAATAAGTAATGATCAGAGACCTTAATGTCACGAACCCAAGCATTGGCTGCCGGGTTAAAATTAGTCGGATTTTTAGTTTCTAAATCCACTGCTGCTAAACGATCTCGGGGACCGCCATTACCATAGACATATCGAAATTGTCCTGATAGGTACAGAGTCTTCTCATGTATGGCAAGGGCATGAACAGAGCTACTTGGCCGAACATTAAAATACTCAGATTTAATCTCACCTGTTCGTTTATTAAGTGCGGCAAAATTACTAGGTCGACTATGCCCGGCAATCATTCCGAAGTTGCCCCCTACGTAAAGTGTTTCATTCTTAATTAAAAAAGTGAAAACTCGATTATCAGCTCCGGGGTCAAAGTCAGTAATCTTTTCTTCATATAAATCAATGGCTGCAATCCTAATTCTTCTAACACTTTCTCCATCTCCGATCCGACTAAACTCTCCTCCAACGTAAAGGATACCTTCATCTAGGGCCAAGGCGTGAACTCCTGTGTTGCTAGAATGAATGGGCTGCCGTGGGTTAAATTTAAAATCCTCATTCCACTGACCATCACTTTTTAAGTGAGCTAAGTTTCTAATATGAGGATAATCTTCAAGGCTAAAATCTCCTCCAATGTATGCTCCTCCATTGCCATCGGGAATAATAACCCTAGGAACTCCTCTCAGTCCTCCAAAGCGCTCGGCCTGACATCTTAGCTCATCATTGTGAAGTGGCACTTCACGATCATTATGCTCCGCTTGATATTTTCGATGGGCCTTACGTCTGTACTCATCATCATGATAACCAGGAGTTCCTTTTTCTAGACAGGCACTAAACTCACAACTTCCGTCATCCTCCATGGCATCTTCATTATAATTATCTGCCTCTGAGTCCATGCACCCGACTTGAGATGGAGGAGTTGGGCCTCCTGTCTCAGGAAGCTCGCAACGCTCTTGACTTGCAATTAAGGCTTGAGCATTTTGATGTTTATTGAGATAGTCCTCAAAAGCCCTTCTGATCTCATGATCTTGATCATAGCCTGGTGCATTTTCAATAACACAGGCCTCAAAAACACAACTTCCATTATCGATGGCCTCATCAGGTAAATCAGAGTCATAGTTTTTTGCCAAGGGCTCAAGACAACCATTAGGGATTTCACTGATAAGGTTTTCACAAAGTTCATCCTTGTGCTCCACACTTCCTCCTCCCTTTGAATCCACAAAGGAGATATACTCTAAAGCAAGCTCATACTCTTGATAGAGTGCATCTTTACAGGCGAAAAAGTGACACCAGCCCTTACCATCATCGCCGGACTCACCATAATTAGAGGCATTTTGGTGCCCACAAACTTCACTGGCAGGACCTTCAGGGGGGATTGGCTTCACCTTTCCATCAGTTCGCTGCGCCCCAGAATTCTCATGGACACTCGTTCCCAACCCACAACTGGTCAGCAAAAAAATGACAAGGATATAAGAGTACTTCATAAAGTCACTATCGGAATTTATAGCAAATTTCTTAAGTTCTTTATTTTGGCAATATTGCCCCTGAATAACACTCAATAAAAAAACAATTGAGCCGTTAAGTGTGAGAGGAAAGGAAATTATAATAATAAGTGTTATGTTGAAAATTAAAGCTTTATTTTTACTTTTTGTTCTCAATTCTTGTTCTATGGGAACCAAAGTAAACTCATCACATGTGTTGACTGATTCTCCTGTTGATGACTTGGGAGATCCTGTGGATCCAATAGAACCAATTACTCCCAATCTTTGCCTTCATCAAGAGGCAATTAATTATAATGAAAGTGATGAAGGTAATTATGGATACTGTCAGTTTGAAGCCTGTGATAATGCCAACTATGATGAATACTCACAATATCTAGAGTATCAAGATTATATTAACTCTCAAGGCGGCGGTGAAATCATCGCCAATAGCGAGCTCTGCCAAACGAGCATTGGTACTCCGCCCACTACTGCTAAGATTTATCTTGCGACTAATAGCGGATTATCTATTTACGATGGGCAGACCTGGTCCAATTTAACATCTACTGATGGCCTAGCCTCAAGTACTGTTAATGATGTTTTTGTTAAGGATGGAGTTATCTATGCTGCAACATCCTCAGGTTTGTCGATTTCTTATGATAATGGACAATCGTGGAATAATTATACTGTGGGAGAAGTAGGACAAGTATTAGTTGAAGATGGAATTATATATTTAACAGGTATGAATTTAGGCAGGCCTTTCAATTCGGGGCTATTGATTTCTAAGGATAATGGCGTTAGTTGGGTACAGCATAGAGGGCCCGGCCTTCATAATCAAACTGGTCAAATGTCTCTAAAAAATGGTTATATTACTGTTACGACTTGGGGAGGAAGTGTTAAGCATCACCCTGTTAATGACAATGATCCTGGGGTATACCATCCTCCTCTATCGTGGAATAGTGCGGGATTACCCCCAGCAACTAGTAGAATGTATTTTGTGAATGTTACCGATTCAAATCGAATTTTAGCATCAGGTTGTTCTTATGCATGTGGAATATACACAATTATTCCAGGAGTACCTGGCTCTTATCAAAACATTAGATTAGATGATGGCTTGGCTTCCAATCAGGTTCGTAAAATTTTTATTAAAGATGATCATATTTATGCTGCCACAAGTGGAGGATTGTCCATATCCAATGATGATACTCATTCTTGGGTAAATATCACAGCGGATGATGGATTAAGGTCAAACGACTTAATAGAGGCATATATTGGCTCTGATGAAGTTATGTATATTGCAGATAGGATGGGACTATCAATATCATATAATGGTGGTAGTTCATGGCAAACATTTGATAGAGATGATGGGATAGGAGGGCCTGTAGCTTTAGAAAGTGGTGTTATTGTGAATGGCTTATTTGTTCAAGAGCCATAAGTTGAGACTACCCTCAACTCTCTTTTCCTAGATTGAAAGAGTTGATATCATCACCCAAAGTGGCGATTCTATGACAGTCAATCTCATCAAAGGACAAGTTGACGAATCAATCGCCACAAAAATAAGGCATTAAAGTTCTCTTAAAAAAAAGATAACTACCCAAAAATACAGGATTTAAAAAACTTAAAACAAAACTGTTAAGTATTGGAGAGCAAGGATCTTATAATGAATGGTATGAAAACAAAAAAACTAATTTTACTCTTATTCCTTTTATCACTTATCAGCTCTTGCTCGCTGGGAACCAAAGTTCATTCTGTCTTTTCAGAGGCCGATCATGACTCATCATCAGGAGGCGCAATCACTGATCCAGTTGATCCGGAAGATGAAGCCGAAGATGAGCATGAGGAAAATGATGGAGATGAAGACGAGGATGGAGATGGAGATGGAGATGGGCTTGAACCTAATGTGTGTGAGCATGAATCAGCTTTAAACTATGGTGAAAGCAATGAAGAAAATAATGGTTTTTGTCAATTTGAGGCCTGTGCCAACCCCGAATACCAAGAATACGATATTTATCTAGAGTACCAAGAATATATTGAGCAAAAAGGCGGAGGAGAAATTTTTGAAAATAATGAGCTTTGCCAAAACAAAGTGACTGATGGCAGCGGAGAAGAAGGACCTGTCACCCCGCAACTTTTAGTGGCAGGAAAACAAAGCAGTTATTTTTGGGCTTCAGCAGACAATGGTGAAACTTGGCAACAACAAGATTTTCTTTCTCGCACTAATCCCAATCAACGGATTGCTTCTATGTTTTATAAAGATGGAAAACTCTATGTCGGAACCGGTACCCACGATGGTCACGCTCATCCTGCACAGGGAGCGGGTTTGGCAATCTCAGAAGATCATGGCAAGACTTATACCATCAAAACCACCAGTGATGGTCTTATCAACAACCATATTATCAGTTTATTTGTTGATCACCGAGGTTATGTCTATGCTGGTGGAGCCCGAGAAGGAATTTCAATTTCCAAAGATGGAGGAGACACTTTTCAAAGTTTTTCAATTACCAATGTCCATGGTAATCATAGCCGTATCAATGCCATCTATGTGAATGAAGAGGGAACAATCTTTGTAGGCCTACTGCGAACATTTCGCGCTGGCAGTGGTGGACTCTATCTATCAAAAGATGATGGTCAAACTTGGATAAAAGTCACCAGTGGTTTAGGCTCTGGTACAGTTCATAGCATTGCAGAAGAAAAAGTCAGCGGACGCATGTATCTTTCAATAGGCAATTCAGGACTGAGATACTCAGATGACAAAGGACAGACCTGGCAATCAATGAGTATTGGAAATGGCAGAGCTCGTCTCATTAAGCCTATCAATGGTGAAGTGTATGTGGGAACAGCTGGAATTCCAAGCCGCTCTGCCGGCTCTTATCTGATTAAAAGTGATGGGATCACTGTTCATGAAATTGAGAGAAACCTTTTTCCTGGGTTGAATAGTGATGCTATGAGTGGTGCTATCACAACTATGCTACACGATCCTCAAACAGATCAAATTTTTATGAGTGTTCCTAATGGCGGGACTTATCGTGGCATGGCAGGACAAAAAAATGAGTTCTATCAACTGCTCAATAAGCCTGGTAAAAATTTTAATCATGGCGTTGTTTTAATAGATCCTTGATCCTTTGCTCTAAATGGCCTTTTGAAAAGGTGGCCTTTTGCACTAACTCATAGGCTTGCTCACGAGATAAATCGGTCTGATCGATTAATTGGTGCAAGTAAAAACTAGAAAAGTTTTCTTTGGCCTGCTGATAAAGCTCTTCACAGCGATTACTATCAATCACTAAATTTTGAACAAGATGAAAACTGCGCCTTAATAGATAGACGCAAAGGCTAAAATGATCTGGCAAGTAAAGCCTTTCTGCGCTGGAGTGGGAAATATCTCGCTCATGCCATAAAACAATATTTTCTAAACTCACACTCAGCTGCGAGCGAAGATAGCGGGCCAGACCAGAAATGTTTTCAGCAGAAACGGGATTTTTCTTATGGGGCATCACTGATGAACCTTTTTGTCCTTTGGCAAATCCCTCGAAAGCTTCATCCACCCCAGAGTGTTGCAATAATCTCAAATCCACCGCCATGCGCTCAAGGGCCGCTGCCATCAATGCCCCCTGAGTAATGATTTTAGCAATACGATCCCTGGGAATAATTTGAGTAGAGACATCCTCAGGCCTTAGATTTAACTTCTGGCAATTCATCTTTTCAATCTCAGCATCAACAAAAGTATAATTGCCCACCGCCCCCGAGAATTGACCGGTGATTTCACTGGCAAGGATTTGCTGATAATCACTCAATCTTCTCTGCAACTCAGCTCGAAATGAACTCCACTTCCTGCCCCAGCTCATGGGTTCTGCCACTCGTCCATGGGAGCGACCAACACTCATCAACTGCTCATCTCTTTTTTCCAACTTAATGAACTGCTCAATTAAATTTTGTAAATCGCTGATCACAATTTGCAGTGAATCGCGAATCATCATCATGGTGGCAGTGTCGATCACATCTGAAGAGGTTAGACCATAGTGAAGATAGCGAGCACTGCCTGCAGGCATTTGCTCACTAATGGACTCTAGAAAGGCTAGAAAATCATGACGAGTTTGCTGCTCAATTTGAGCGATGCGATCAAGTTTAATGTGCACCTGATCTAAATGGGCAGCACAACCTTGGGGTATCTTTTGCCATTGCTCTAAGCTCTGCAGATGAATTTTCTCTACAAGTAAAAAAAGTGAAAAGCGATTTTGATCACTCCAAATGGCTTCTATTTCCTTAATTTGATAGCGTTCAATCAAGTCTCACTCCTCTTAGCAAATTCTGTCATAAAATTTTTCACTAATGTAAGAGTATATAATACAGTCTCACTTTCATAATTTACCCCAGCTAGGTTAACTATAATTGGGTCTTAATTCAAAGGAAATTTCATGAAAAAACTGGCATTAATTGGCGCGCAATGGGGTGATGAGGGCAAGGGAAAAATTACCGATGCTCTGGCTGAAACAAGTCAAGTGGTGGTGCGCTATCAAGGGGGGCATAATGCCGGACACACCATTTATCCCAATGGGCAAAAATTTGTTCTGCACCTTATTCCCTCGGGAATCTTTCACCCCCAAACTACTTCCGTCATTGCTCATGGGGTGGTGCTGGAACCTAAGGCACTGGTGCGAGAAATTCAAGATTTACAAAGAGCTGGTGTGAAAGTCAGTGCTGAAAACCTAAAGATTTCCACTGAAGCCAATATCATTACCCCGCTTCATGTTTTACTGGATGCGGCCAGAGAATCTAGCAAGAAAACTGGCAGCAAGAAAATTGGAACCACTGGCAAAGGAATCGGTCCATGCTATGAAGATTTTTATTCCAGGAAGGGATTGAAATTAAAGCACTTATTTTCTTTAGAAAAAATTAAAGAAAGGTTAATGGAAAGCTTTGCCGAGAAAGTCACCTTAATTGAAAATCTGTATAAGCAAAAAGTAGAGTTACAATTTGATGAAATAGCCCACGAACTTCACTATTGGGGAAGTCAGTTACAAGACTATGCCGCAGACACTTGGAGTTTCTTACAAGAAGATCACGGCACCATTGTCTATGAAGGAGCTCAAGGTATTCTGCTGGATATCAACTACGGAACCTATCCCTACGTCACCTCCAGCTCACCAAGTGTTGCTGGCATTTATAGCGGAGCAGGAGTGGCCAATGGCCAAATGGATCGAGTGATTGGAGTCATGAAAGCTTATTGCACCCGGGTAGGCAATGGTCCCTTCCCCACTGAATTACACGATGAAATGGGTCAGTCCTTGCAAAAAAAAGGTGGTGAAATCGGAGCCACCACAGCACGTATTCGCCGCTGTGGTTGGCTGGATCTGCCAATGCTTCGTTATGCCATTAAGGCAGGCAATCTCACCGAACTGGCCATTACCAAATTAGATGTGCTCAGTGGATTCAGTGAACTTAAAATTTGCACTCACTATCACTATCGCGGAAAAGTCTATGATCAATTTTATCCCTTCATGGAGATGGAGCACATTCAAGCGCAATTAGAATCGATGGAGCCCTTTCACGATAACTTTGACAATGAGGATCCCTTTTCCCCAGCGCTGAATGCTTATTTGGCTAAAATTGAAAGCGCAGCACAAATCCCTATTCGCTTTCTTTCCTATGGACCTAACAGAAATCAGCTCAAAATTATCAATTCATCATTGCAAGGAGAAGACAATGAAGCATTTGGCCCTCACTTACGACGACGTGCTACTGGTTCCCAGTTACAATCACTATGAATCCAGACAAGAAGTCGATACTAGCAGCCAAGATCGCAGCGGCAAGTTAAAGCTGCAACTGCCCATTATGACTTCTAATATGGACACCATCACCGAAAGTGCCATGGCCAATTTCATCTCTGAGCAAGGAGGAATTGGTTTTTTACATCGTTTTATGTCAGTAGAGCGCAATGTGGAAGAATTTCAAAAGTGTAAAGGACCGGTGGTGGTTTCAGTGGGCTGTTCACACGACGATTTTGCTAGAATCGAGGCACTGAAAGATGCTGGGGCAGAATATTTTTGCGTGGATGTGGCCCATGCACATGCCAAGTACGTGGGAAGAACACTCAAGAAAATGCGAGAGTTCTTAGGTGAAAACAGTTGCTTAATTGCCGGCAACGTGGCCACTTACGCTGGTGCTGATTATCTAGCCTCTTGTGGAGCCGATATCATCAAGGTAGGCATTGGAGGAGGTTCTGTTTGCACCACTCGCCTAAAAACAGGTTTTGGCGTGCCTATGCTCAGCTCCATTCAAGATTGCGCTCGCTGTGATCGCTCCATTATTGCTGACGGTGGAATTCGCCACTCAGGAGATATCGTCAAGGCCTTGGCTTTTGGTGCCGACTTTGTGATGGTAGGCTCCATGTTAGCAGGCACTCGCCCTACCCCTGGGGAAGTGGTGGAACTAAAGGATCAAAAGAAACGAGTGAAAAGATATCGCGGCATGGCCAGCGCGGAAGTCCAAAGTGAGTACAAGGGAAAAATGCCCAGCTGGAAAACTGCTGAGGGGGTCAGCACCTATGTGGACTACCGAGAAGATGAAATGGAAATCATCGCTGATCTGATTGGAGGATTGCGCTCTGGACTAACCTATGGCGGTTCGAGTACCATTAGGGAGTTACAAAGAAAACTACAATATATTCAGATCACTCAACAGGGAAAAATTGAAAGCTTGGCCCATCGAACAATTTGATTATCTCTTTTATACAAAGGACATTTGGGGTATTGGTGCCATTTTATTGGCTTCATGGCTTGTTCACTTTCTAGTGAAAGCCATTTTTGTCAATGGCGTGATTAAAAAGCTGGTTGAAAAAACAAAAACGAAATGGGATGATCTACTTTTTGAAACCCAGACTCTTCACGCCTTTACATGGCTCATCCCTTTTCTAACATTAAACGCTTTAGCCCCTCAGTTTGGTGACTATCAACAACTTGTTTCTAGATTGGCCCACGCACTTATTTTTGTTTTAATTTTATTGATTCTCACAAGAGCTCTCGAAGGTACTCGCCTCATTTACAATAATACTCAATTTGCCAAAAAATTTCCTATCCATCCCAGCTATATCACCCTGGTACGCATTCTCTTTACCGTGATTGCTATTTTTTCTTCTGTCACTATTATGATGGGAAAATCTCCATGGGCCTTTATCACAGGCCTAGGAGCCTTTAGTGCTGTTTTACTGTTAGTTTTTCGCGACACCCTCTTAAGCTTTACCTCAAGTGTTGTGATCAATACCCAAAACCTCATCAAAGAAGGTGATTGGATTGAAGTGCCCCAGTTTAATGCCGATGGTGATGTGATTCACATGGGCCTTCACATTATTAAGGTGCAAAACTGGGATCGAACTATTGTCACCATTCCCACCCATAAACTGATGGAAACCACCCTCAAAAATTGGCGGGGCATGGTGGAGTCCAAAGGGCGAAGAATTATGCGCAATCTCTATATTGATTTGCATTCTATTCGCCACCTTACCAGTGAAGACATCACTCGCCTGAAAAAATGTCGTTTTCTAAAAGAGTATTTAGAACAAAAAGAAAAAGAATTGCAAATCACTGATCACCATTTAGGAGAGAATGAAATTCCTATTAACCAAAGGCGATTAACCAATATTGGAACCTTTCGCAAATACATTGAAAACTACTTACTCAGTCAAGAGAGCATCAGTCAAAATCATACTTTTATGATTCGCCAATTGCAAAGTAATGAAAAGGGTCTGCCATTGCAAATCTATTGTTTTGCCAATACTACCGAGTGGGTGCAATATGAAAACACTCAATCAGAAATTTTTGATCATTTGCTGGCAATTGTCTCAGAGTTTGATCTTAAACTCTTTCAATACCCCAGTGAACTGACACTGCAATCATGAAAAAAATCAATTATCTTTTTCTCTATCCACTATGGTGGTTGTTTAAGTTAATCAGCATAAGCTATCGCTTTCAATATCATCATCAGCAATTTGTAGAACAAGCACTCAAAGAGTCTCCTCACCGATCACTGCTCTTTGCACTATGGCATGAACATATTATTGGTGCGACTTTGGCCCACGCCTACCAAGGTCATTTTTCTGCCACTTCTCGCAGCCAAGACGGGGGCTACGCTGCTTTTTTTGCCCAGAAACTGGGAATGAAAATCCTGCGTGGCTCCAGTCGAGTGGGGCCAATTGAAAAAGGTGGCAAGCAAGTTATTGCTGGCTCCATTGAGCTGCTCAAGCAAGGCCATACCGGTGGCATCACCGTGGATGGACCGCGAGGACCACGGCGGCAAAGCAAGAAGGGAATCGTCTTAATGGCCCAACAAACCGGCTGTCCTATCGTGCCCATAGTGGCCAAGGCCAATTCTTATTGGCAGCTCAATTCTTGGGATCAATTTAAGATTCCCAAACCCTTTACCCGCATCCATATTTTATACGCTGCTCCAATTTTTATTGACCAAGGTGAGATTGAGCCCCAATTGGCCAAGCTGGATCATGCCATGGCGCAACTAGATCTTTTGCAAGTGAAGCAATAGTCTAGATGTTGGAAAAAAAGGAGCCTTCATGGGTGTTCACATTAATGCTAAACCTCAAGACATTGCCCCTACTGTCCTGATGCCAGGAGATCCCTTAAGGGCCAAGTTCATAGCTGAAAACTTTCTGGAAAAGGCCCAGTGCTATAATAATGTGCGAGGTATGCTGGGCTATACCGGCTATTATCAGGACAAGAAAATTTCCGTGCAAGGCTCAGGCATGGGACTGCCCTCTTTTAGTATTTATGCCCATGAATTGATGCAAAATTTTTCCGTGCAAAAACTCATTCGGGTGGGATCCTGTGGCTCCTTTCAAGACGATGTGCAAATTCGCGATCTCATCTTCGCCCAAGCGGCTTGCTCTGATTCTAATTTTACTCAGCAGTTTTTACCCAATGTGAATTTCTCCCCCATCGCTCATTTTGAGTTACTCTCCAAAGCAGTTAATATCGCTAAGGAAAAAAACACGACTTATCATGTGGGAAATATTCTTTCTACCGATCTATTTTATCACCCAGATGAAAATCAGTGGAAAAAATGGAGAGACTTAGGAGTGCTGGGAGCTGAAATGGAGACCACAGCACTTTACACCCTTGCCCTTAAATACCAACGTCAAGCATTAAGTATTCTCACTGTCAGCGATCACTTACAAACAGGGGAAGTCACCTCCGCACAGGAAAGAGAGCAAACTTTTCATCAAATGGTTGAAATTGCGTTAAAAATTTAAAAAAACCATGTATTTTCAAAGTTGAACTTTAAAAATACATATACAGGTCAATTGAAATGGCAAAAAGGATGGCGTACCTTTTACAGACCGATGGGGTGCCAGACGGTTTTGCATTCGCAAAACTGTAAAACTAAATCCAGTTCTTTCTTCTTGTCCACGGCAATGACTCGCTTAAGATTATCCACACTTTGCTTTTTAAGTTCTAAAAAGGTTTGATCCGCAGGATCTTGGTAGGCGATGGCGGCAATCTCTCGGTGAGTGGCCACTGTTGAGAGTAATTCTTGAATGTCTCCAGTGAGGAAATTCACCACTGCTGCAGGAAAGTCACTGGCCTGGAAGATCTCTCCCAAATCATTGGCCCACAGCTTCTGATTGCCCTGTAAGAGCACAATCACGCTATTACCAGCAGCTAAAATGGCCCCCATATCGCTAAATAATTGGGCCATATTTTTCTTAGCACTACTGACTAAGAACACCACCCCCATGGGCTCAAGAGTGGAAAAATTATGGTGAGGTGTTGAGACCGGATTCACAGAACCAAAGGCCTGTTGATACTTATCACACCAGCCGGCATAATGAACTAAAGCATTGACAGCACTGTTTTGTTTTTCATCGCGACTGTGCACAACCTCTGCTGCGCGATAAATCATTTGTGAGCGCAAATAAGGAGTGAGCTTCCACCAAGATTGAGCTGCGGGCAGTGCCTTAGCCACCGCATTGCGAACATCTTTTTTAGAAGCGTGACAAACTTGCACATCATTGATCTCTTGCACACGACCAGATTCTGAACGGATAAAGGCCCCACCCACAAACATCTTAATGGTTTTTTTCACTTTTAACATTATTGCACCTCCAGATAAGGAAGCAGTCCGTGCTTACCGCCTTCACGGCCATAACCACTTTCTTGATAACCACCAAAAGGGGAAGTGGCATCAAATTGATTATAGGTATTGGCCCAAATCACGCCGGCCTTTAAGCGAGAGGCCACCCAGTGAATTTTTGATCCCTTCTCACTCCAAATCCCAGCCGCTAGACCGTATTGGGTGTCATTGGCCTTATTCACTGCTTCTTGCGGAGTACGAAAAGTACTAATAGAAAGCACCGGCCCAAAAACTTCTAATCGGTTAATGGTGGAACCACTGGCCTGATCCATAAAAAAACAAGGGGCAAAGAAATTGCCTTGGCCTGGTAGCTTAACATCACACTGCCAAAAGCTCCCTCCCTCTTTTTTACCACGAGACACTAAATCCTCAATACGTTTAAGCTGCTCTTGAGAATTAATCGCCCCCATATCAGTATTTTTATCCAAGGGATCACCCACTCGAATTTGCTTCACTCTTTTTTGCAATTTTTTCACAAATTGATCGCGAATTGACTCTTGCACTAAGACTCTGGAGCCAGCACAGCACACATGGCCTTGATTAAAGTAAATTCCCTGCACTACGGACTCTACGGCCTGATCCAGAGCGCAGTCAGCAAAAATCAAATGAGCCGACTTACCTCCTAATTCTAAAGTGAGTTTTTTATCAGCTGCTTGCTCGGCAATGAATTTGCCCACTTCGGTAGAACCGGTAAAAGCAATCTTCTTCACCTGCGGATGCTGCACTAAATAGCGACCAGTCTGACCTGCCCCAGTAATAATATTCACTACCCCTGCTGGTAATTCTGCTTCTTGAAAAATTTCTGCTAATTTTAAAGCAGTTAACGAAGTCTGTTCCGCTGGCTTTAACACCACGGTATTACCAGCGGCTAGGGCCGGAGCAATCTTCCAGCTGGCCATCAATAAAGGAAAGTTCCACGGAATGATCTGGCCACACACTCCCACCGGCTTCACCTTGCGACCGGGCATGACATAATCTAATTTATCGGCCCAACCGGCATAATAAAAAAAGTATTGAGCTGCTAGCGGTAAATCCACATCGCGAGATTCTTTAATGGGCTTTCCCCCATCCATGGTTTCTAAAACGGCTAATTCACGAGATTTTTCCTGAATCAATCTGGCCACTCGATAGAGATACTTGCCCCGCTCTAATGCTGTTAAGGCCGACCATTTTTTCAAACCCTGCTCAGCGGCCTTAACGGCCTTATCCACATCCGCCTGACTGGCCTGGGCCACTTGGGCCAGCACTTCACCGTTGGCAGGATTGATGCTTTTAAAGTATTTTTGAGCGCGCACCCATTGATTGCCAATGAAAAGATCATACTTACTTTTAAGCTCTGGGCGAACACTTTCTGGAGCGGGATCATAGTCATCAAATAATTTTTTCTTCTTCATAAAAAGCCTCTTTTAATCCAGAGCAAAATAAGACTGATCAAAATAGCGACCAGTTTCTTGTTTTAAAACTTGTCTTAATAAATCATTTAACAGTGCACTAGCCCCGAAACGAAACCAATCGGGATCCAGCCATTTTTCTCCCAGCACTTCTCTCACCATGCAAAGATAATGTATGGCCTGTTTGGCTTCACGGATTCCCCCCGCCGGCTTCATTCCCACCATTTTTTGATTGTACTGATAATAATCATCAATGGCCTGTAACATCACTAAGGTGGATCCCATGGTTGCCGCAGGACTGACCTTGCCAGTGGAAGTCTTAATAAAATCGGCACCCGCCTCCATGGCCAGCCACGAAGCGGTGCGAATCGAATCATAGGTCTGCAACTCACCTGTCTCTAAAATCACTTTAAGGTGTGCCTTACCGCAAGCCTGTTTAATGGCAAAGATTTCATCGAAAACTTTTTGGTACTGACCACTTAAAAAAGCTCCTCGGTCAATGACCATATCAATTTCATTAGCTCCCATTTGCACAGCAGCTTTCACATCGGCTAATTTAATTTTTAACGGCACCAGGCCCGCGGGAAAGCCACTGGCCACTGAAGCCACCTGCACCGCACTTTCCTGCAAAGCCTCCACTGCGTACCCAACCATATTGGGATACACACACACCGCTGCCACTGAGGGAATCGCGCGACTTAAATTTAAACTGCGCTCCACTGTCATATTAATGGGGTGCACGGCCTTGCCACACATTTGGCGCACCTTCCCCTCTGTGTCCATCCCCTCTAAAGTGGTTAAATCCACCATGGAAATGGCCAAGTGTAAGGCTTCTAATTTGGATTCTTTTTTTATACTTCGCTTAGTAAAAGAACTGGCTCGCTCCTCAATTCCCACCGCGTCCACCGCACAATAAGGAATTGTGATTTTACTGCCACCGGGCACCTGAATTCGAATGTCCATAAACGCCTCAAAAAAGTTTACTCTTTTGTACGTTTACTGATGACTTTTGTCTACTGCTTCTGACTTTTTCAGCAGCAATAACACGGGGAGTAAAACAAGGTCGGTCATCATGGCAAAACTTAAGACAATCGCACAGAGAAAACCGAAGTATTGATTGGGAACAAAGTCGGCCACCACAAAGCTACCAAAGCCTAAAACTAGCACCGCAGTGGTCATGACAATGGCCTTGCCTGTAGTCTTAATGGTTTCATCAATAGCCGCTCTGCGAGAGCCCAATTGGCGATAATTAACCAAATAATGGGAAACAAAGTGAATGGTGTCATCCACTGCAATTCCCAAGCACACTGCTCCCACAATACTGGTGCCAATATCAATATAAATGCCAAAATAGGCCATCACCCCCCCCCCGACTAACAAGGGAATCAAGTTGGGCAACATGGCCAAGAGGGCCAAGAGCAAATTGCGAAAAACCACCAAGATCACAATAAAAACAAAGACCACCACCAGTGCTAGAGAAGTTAAAAATAAACTCACCACCTCGTCATTAACACTGGCAAAAATAGGAAGTTGCCCTCGCACGTTCACATCCAGACCTAAGTCTTTTCCCATCTGAGCAATCTCTTCACTTTGAATCACAGACTCCTTAGACGTTGTCACCGACCATTGAACGGCCAAACGCAAATAGCGAGAATCCGCACTGACCTGATTGTCAATTCCTCTGCCCTCGGGCAGTGATAAGGAATAGAGTAAAAGATTTTGCGCCACCTCTTGGGCCGTTGCGGGAATGCCATAGCGCTCCGATTTGCCCTCGTGAATTTGCTGATTCACTTTGCGTATAGGTTCTAAGATTGAGCGCACATTACTCACCACAGGCAAATCAATTATTTTCTTCTCAAAGGCTTGCACCAACTTTAAAAACTCAGGGTTATTAATGGCTCCCTCTTCTCCTCCATCAATGACCATATCAAAAGAGCGGCTACCCTTCATATGCTGTAGAGATCCTTGATAATGCTGAGAAACCTTGGTCTTTTTCCCAAAGTACAAAACAGGATCTGAGTTCACTTCGTTTTGCAAACTGAGATAGCTCGCCCCCACAGCAATGATGAGAAACGCAAGAGTTAAAGGCCAGCGAAGAGGATAGAGGCGATGAGAGTAATTGCCTCGCACTTCTTTTTTAATTTGACGATAAGAGTGAAGCAAAAACTGTGGGCTGAGCATAAGCAACGTTGGCAACAAAGTGTAAGTATAAAGCCAGGCAAAAAGGCTGCCCAGAGCACAGAGAATTCCCAAATCGGCAATGGGCACCAACTCTGTATTCGACAAAGTTAAAAAACTAAAACAAGTGGTCACACTGGTTAGGATAGTGGGCAGCAGATTTTTAAGCATGGAGGCGCGAATCGAATCTTCGGTGCTCAAGCCCTCTCTCTTTTTTTGATAAAAAACATGCAACAAGTGAATAGTATTGGCCATGCAAATGGCCATCATCACTCCGGGAATAGCTGAGAGCAAATTATTGTAAACAATACCTAAGAGCCCCATTAATCCAAAGGTGGTTCCAATGGTTGCCCCTGTCACAAGCAGCGGAATGAGCACTCCGGCGAAACTGCTAAAAAACCAAGCCAGCAGTAAAATCACAAAGCTAAACATTAAAGGCAAGGTTATGGCCAAGTCCTCTCTGGCCAATTGAGCGAAGGCCACAGTTGCTGTCACATTACCCAATTGATGAATTTCTAGGCCCTGAGCTCGGTACTCATCTAGAGTTTGATCAAGATCCCCCACCCACTCATGCATAAGATCGGGATTGGTGGAACCTGGAGCCATTTGCACATAGATCAGAGTGTATTGCCCGTCATCTGTGAGTAGATAATCCATGACCTCTGGCACATCTTTTAGTCTATTTTGAAAGCCCATAAAGTCACGAAGCAAACCCTCTCGATTTTCTACTAAAGGCGTCACTGCCAAGTCATCATCTTCAACTGTAATATAGTTATAATTGGTCAGCGAATCCACTCGCACCACGAAGGGCACCATCCACAGTTTTTCAGTGAGTTCATCAACCTGAGCCAAAGTTGAGGCATTGAGCACTCCCCCCTCTTTTTTTAACCCTAAAATAATAGTGTTATCCCCACCAAAGGTTTGCTCGAATTCATCTAATTGCTCTATGGGAGCTGACCCCTTGGCAAACCAGATACGAGAGGAAAAATGCTTTTCGATGGATGAAATGGGAAACAAAGACAAGAGAACCACAACCATTGTTGCCAAAAACAGCACCCAAGGCCTTCGAACTGGGAACTCAATAAGAAGCTGAGTCATCTTCTTCATTACTGCAATAATCCTTAAAAGAAGTAATTTTATACTGTAATTTTATATTGAATTAATAAATCGATTCAAAAAAAGAAAAAGCGGAAAAATCTGCAGAGAAAGCTCATTTATTATAGGAAAAATACATTATACGTGTCGAATAATTTTAATTATTAAAAATCAAGCTCTAATAATCATCAAGGTATCACTTGCTCTACCTGTATAATTGGTGAGGCACTATCAAAGATCCAAGGGAATTGGTGATATGAAGAGGAAA
>SKGZ01000045.1 GCA_007117175.1 Bacteriovoracales bacterium
AACTGATATTCCAATTGTGCCTGACTCTGTATGAGGTTGCCTTTGAGGGAAAAAGAGTCATCTTCACCGTCAAAGGACAAATCAAAAATCTCATGTGATTTATTAAACTGAACATCAAAAGATTTCTGACCAATACCTTTTTGATCTAGAAGTTTGCCATGCCCACTCCACACCAATGAAGGGCCCTGAAAAAGACTGGCGATGTTGACTTCACCCAGTATTTTAAATTTATGGTGATTCAGCGGAATAAGCCATTCTAGTACAGTGTAATCGTGAAAAGAAAAATCATAGAGATGAACTCCCCCTACATCCAACGCATTGTCTTGAGATACTAATTGGATATTCTTAAAACTAAAATTAATCTTATTATTGGCAAGTAAACCTGGGATAGGAATTCTTTCTTCAGTTTGCAGTTTCGGTAAACTTTGCCATGGAGCAATTTCTAAACTTTCAGCACTTATTTCAATCTTCTTTCCTCCCACTAGCGCAAGCAAAGGGATTTCCATTTTTAATTGCCTTAACTTAATCTCATCTTTTTCTAGAAAGACTAGAGTCATTTCGTCTAGCTCATAAACAGTTTTAAAACTCGATTTTTTCTTAAGCTGAGAGTTCATTTTAACTTCTGAGCCTGGGAAAAGATTGGCAAGACTGGTCTTAATCATTTTCTGCATCTTTACTTCATTAGGGATTTGAGCCTGTATCAGTGAGTAGAGTACACCTAAAAAAACAAGAAACAGGATGGTTGATAAAAAGATTGTTAAAATACTTTTCTTTGCCACTATTGACCAATTTTATCTTTTAAAGTCTGACTAATAAGAGCAGGGTCTGCTTTTCCTTTCAATTCTTTCATCGCTTGACCAACTAGAAACCCTAAGATTCTTTCTCGACCTGCGCGATATTGTTCTACCTCTTCAGGATGCTTTAGAATGAGTCTTTCAGCAACCTCATCAACTAGATCAGTATCTGTTTCAAGAGCAAGATTTTGCTCAGTCACAATTTGATGAGCACTCTTTTGGGTGTCATACATTTGAGTCAGCACATCTTTGGCAACAGTGCCTGAGATTTTGTTCCCAGCAATAAGATTTAAAAGTTCAGCTAAGTGCTTAGGTCTTAAAGCAATAGAGTCAATTTGGGCATTATACTCATTAATCAACCTCATCAACTCTACCATAACCCAATTGCCTACTTTCACCGCGGGCAAGCTTGTCATTTTTACTGTTTGCTCAAAATAATCAGCTAGCGATGATTGAGAACTTAAGGTTTCTGCAGCGTACTCACTTAAACCATACTCTTTCATAAGTCTAGTAATCTTGGTCTGGGGGAGCTCCGGTAAATCCGCACGAATACTATTAATCTTCTGCTCTGTAATGAAAACAGGAAGAAGATCTGGTTCATTAAAGTAACGATAGTCATCTGCATCGCTTTTCACTCTTAAGACCTTAGTTGAAAGTGTCTCAATATCAAAGAGTCTAGTTTCTTGAGGAACTTCTTTACCTTCCTTGATTAAATTCCAATGCCTTTGAGTCTCATAATGGATGGCCTTTTCTACATGGCGAAAGCTGTTTAAATTTTTCACCTCACTTCTAATACCCATTTTTTCTTGGTCTTTTCGCTGCAAAGAAAGATTAACATCACAACGAAAATTACCATCTTGCATATTCCCTTGAGTGACCCCAGTATAAACTAAAATTCCATGCAATTTTTTTAAATAATCTAAAGCTTCCGCTGCAGATGAGAGATCTGGTTCAGAAACAATTTCTATTAAGGGAGTCCCCGCTCGATTAAGATTAATCAAGGAATAGTCCTGCACATGAATTGACTTGCCAGTGTCTTCTTCAATTTGTATTTGTCGTATTCTAACAGTCTTTTCATTTTCTTTATCATCTCTTATTTTTAAAACCCCTGATTGAGCAATGGGTCGGTAAAACTGTGTGATTTGATACCCTTTCGGTAAATCAGGGTAAAAGTAATTTTTGCGATCAAAGGATATCTCTGGACTAATCTTGCAATCCAAAGCCAACCCAGCTTTAATGGCATAGTCAAAGACTCCTTGATTCAGAACTGGCAGTGTCCCAGGGTGAGCAGAGCAAACTTCACAAACCCTGCTATTTTCATAATCACTGCCTCCCACCTCACAACTACACCAAACCTTACTCTGAGTACACAGCTGAGCGTGAACTTCAATTCCTATGACAACTTTATAATCATCACGATTCATGATAGCCCCTCTAAAATTTTTTCCAATTGATAACCAGTCTTTAATAGTTCAGCATCACTGGCATAACTGCCAATGAGTTGAAAACCACCAGGTAGTTTCTGTTTGCTGGGAATTGGCAAACTCAGTGCAGGCAACCCCGCTAAATTGACGGGCACAGTGTATAAGTCATTTAAATAAAGTTGTATGGAGCTCATTGGTTTTCTTTTTTCTTTTAACTCAAGCGCTTTGGTGCTACTCACAGGGGAAAAAATATAATCGCACTTTTCAAAAGCAAGATCAAAATCACGAGCAATGAGTTCTCTCACTTGACATGCTTTTTCAAAAAACTGTTGGCTATAGCCAGAAGAAAGAGCAAAAGTTCCCAGCATAATTCTTTTCTTGACCTCAGTCCCTAAAGTTTTTCCTCGAGTCAGTCGATAAATGTCTTCTAGGTTTTCAGCTTTTTCTCTTTCTCCATAGTGGATACCATCATAGCGAGCTAAATTAGCTGATGCTTCCGCGGGGGCAATCAAATAATACACTGATATTCCATACTGAAGATGAGGCAAGCTAATATCAACCAGCTCAATCGATGCATTTTGAGAAAGATATTGCAAACAAGCTTGTAGCTCTTTTAAAACATCCGGGTCACATCCCTCGAGCAGACTAGCATCTACTCCTAGTTTAATCTTTGTTTGTTGATTATTAAGCAGAGAAGACACTAATTGCAGAGGATCTTTTCTCAGCTGAGTTGAATCCTTAGGATCTGCTTGGGAGATCACTTCCATCACTGCTGCCAAATCGAGGCAATTACGCCCAATAGGCGCGGCCTGATCAAGGCTGGAAGCGTAGGCAATTTGTCCATAGCGTGTCACAGTGCCATAACTTGGTTTAAATCCAGTGAGTCCGCAATAAAAGCTGGGAAGTCTGACTGAACCACCAGTGTCTGTTCCCATTGAAAAGCTACAGGAATTCTCGGCAACTGCTGCCGCTGATCCCCCTGAGGAGCCTCCAGCAACACGATTAGGATCTAATGGATTCAAGATCGCACCATAAGGAGTATTCTCATTAGTCGATCCCATTCCAAATTCATCACACCCCACCTTTCCAACAAGTGTGGCTCCAGAGTCTGATAAGAACTGGGCTACTGATCCTTGATAGGGAGGATGGTAATTTAATAAATGCTTTGAACCCGCAGTTGTTCGTATTCCTTTTGTCACGAAAAGGTCCTTCAAAGAATAGGGAATACCATCCAAGTAAGACAAAGGCTTGCCGTCAGTAAACCTTTTCTGTGCTTTCTTTGCTTGATCTAACGCTAAGTCTGAACAAACAGTAATATAGGAATTAAGTTTGTTTTTTTCTGCGATTTTCAAACAGTCTTGTAAGACTTCTACAGGCGAGGTCTCCTTTTTTAAATACATTTGGTGCAAGGAATAAATATCTTTCACAACTTAGCTCTCCTCAATCACTGAATTAATTTTAAACTGGCGCTGGCCCTGAGAGGCGGTGTTTTTAAGAATCTCTTGAACATCTAGGGACTCTGCTTTATGGTCTTCTCGCAATGCATTTAAATTCTTCTGGTACCTTTGCGTCGGGCTCATCAATGGGCTGAGACCCTCCGTTTTCACCTGGTCTAGATTTTCAAAGTAATCGAGCAGCGATTGCATTAAAGCTTGATACTCTTTAACTTCAGACTCCTCCAGCTTGATTCTTGCTAAGTTGGCCACATGCTGGACCAAATCACTTGTCACATTAATTTTACTCATAAAAAATATCTCCTCGCTCCTTTTCAATTGGAGAGTACTCAACAATAAATTTTTTGGTTCCCCCACCATCTTGAAACTGAATAGTGACTTTTTCAGCACTCCCTTTTCCGCTGCATTCTTTGACAACTCCTCGTCCATAAAGCTGATGTTTCACCATCTCTCCTTTGCGGAAAGTCTGAGTTTGATTTTGGTTACCGTAAACATAAACATCATCATCTTCATAAGGATTCAACTGAGAAAATTCATCCTGTTGGTTTTCATTTTCTGTTTGGGTAAAGCGCCAATCATAATACTCTTCAGGAATTTCAAAGAGAAAACGACTGGGTTCATTGAAGCGAACTGTCCCGTGTAAGAGTCGACTCTTACAAAAACAGATGGTTAACTGCTTCATCGCCCTAGTCATGGCCACGTAAAAGAGCCTACGTTCTTCCTCAATCGCGCTACCACCTTTTTCTAAACTTTGAAAAGACGGGAAAACGCTCTCTTCCGCCCCAACTATAAAAACATATTCATACTCAAGCCCTTTGGCGCCGTGAATAGTCATCAAAGAGACGGCACCCTGAGCACTCTGATCACTCTCTTGCTCTTGATTTTGATTTAAGGTCACTGTTTCAAGATAAGACTCAAGAGTTATTTTTCTCTCTTGAGCCTCGCACTCCATTTCATAACCGACGATAGCATTTTCTAACTCAAGTAAATTCTCCTGCCTTGCTATATTTTCATAACTCTTAGTTTTTTTAAGCTGATCCCAATAACCAGATTCGTGTAAAATTTTTTGATAAACTAATGAAATTTTCTCTCCCTGCTCTAATAAGGCCCTGCATTCTTCCATTAATTGATAAAATTCTCTAAGTGCATGGGAGACCTTAGCGCTTAGTTTAATCTCAAGCTTATGGCCTTGATTGAACTGTTCGATAATATCATAGAGTGAACATTGTCCATCAATAGCCTTTTGCTCCATTTTTCTTAAGCTAACGGCACCAATTCCTCGACTCGGATTATTAATCACCCTTGATAATGACAATGAATCCTTAGGGTTAGCAATTACTTTTAAGTATGAAAGTAAATCCTTGATCTCCTTTCTTTCATAGAATTTAATCCCCCCAACAATGCGATAGGGAACCTTGGCTTCAATTAAACGATCCTCCAGTTGTCTTGACTGGGCATTGGTACGATAAAAAATTGCTATCTCATCGTAATTGACTGCTAAGCTTTTATGTAGATCAGAAATCTGCTCTTGCACATAGCGAGACTCGCTCCTATCATCACCGCACTCCATGATCAGGATCTTTTCTCCAGATTCATTAGCCGTCCACATTCTCTTTCCTTTTCTCATTTGATTTTTCTCAATGAGAAAAGTAGCCGCATCAATAATATTCTTGGATGAACGATAATTTTGCTCCAATTTAATAAACTTAGCTTCGGA
>SKGZ01000131.1 GCA_007117175.1 Bacteriovoracales bacterium
CTAGACGAACATGATTACCAAAGCCAGCTACTAACATGGCCATGAAGACATAATCTCCTAAGGGCATATTCACTAAACTCGCCCCTGCAGCAACAGCCCATGCCATACTAGTAATAAACTCTACTAACTCTAGCCGGTAACGTGCAATGGCTGCCTTTTTAAAGTTTTTTTCCTTGGCATGCTGATGAATTAAAGGAATCTGTTGTTTCGCTAAAGATGTACTAACAGCTCCCTGTGAAACAAGGGTAGCACCGGCAACGCTGAGAATATTTTGAAATTCTCTCAGTAGGGGCTCAATCAAGCCACCAAACATTGCTTTCATCGTAGAACCTATACCCAAAAAAATGACTTCACTTTTATAATACTTAGCGTTGATTGCCAAGAAACCGCTCTCTTTCTTTTTAGGGATATAAGTTTTCTTTAAGAAAGTTTTGTTAGCCCAAACTTTGAAGCTTTCTGAATAGTGATTGGTTGCGATGAACTCTCCATACTGCTGAGCATAGACTTGAAAAGCTGCTGACATGGCTCCTAGAGTATAACTACTAGCAATGGCAGCTCCAAGAGGAATACCCCCGGCATGAGAAATGTAAGCCAAAATTGTACCATTTAATATGAATCTTAAAGCAATAAAACTGGCACGATGATAACCATAATTCTTATTATAATACTCATCTGCTTCTTTTAAAAGTGATGCTAAGTTTTCATTGCTTAAGCTTTCTTCACTCTGGGGGGTTCTAGATTTTTGCTTTTGTAAAAAGGGTTGAAACCATTCGTCTTGGATCACATAAATTGCAGAGACGTGTTCTTTAAAAGAGGGAATTTTCTTTTTGAGTGTGGAGAGGGGGATGGTTTGGGCCAGCTTATTTTTCTTAAGAAAATTATTATTGCCAGTGATATAAGCATTAGTAATATCGCTGACTGCGCCCTTACTGATAAAATCATTATAGGCTTTATACTTGTAGCCTTGATCTTCTTGCGGCTCATCTTCATAAATTTCAGTGGCAAAGACCTCAACAATAAAAGTCTGCTCACCCTCAAAAAGATCAGAATAATCAAGTTCATAGGTAATGATTCTAGACTCTGCTAAGAGTGAAGTGAGCATGAAAAAAAAGATTAAAGAAAACCTCATAATCTTTTATCGAGAATAGGATTATTAAACTTTAGAGCTTGACAGAAACACTTGGCGTTTTTTCTTGAGTTCAAAATTGCACCATTTTTTTAACTTGATGAGCTATTCTCAATTGTAAAATCTAAGCTTTGTCTTGAGCTGGGTAAAATGAAAATTTAACTGAATAAATTTTCATTTTGCCCATTTTGCTTGTATCCTATCACAGGTATCCATCTATTAAAAAAGGAGTTTGATCGTGGAATTAAACCATCTGCAAATGCTATTGCAGCAAAACTGTAGTCTAGTCACTTGGTCATCTATTGCCCTCTTGGTGCTTTTTGGCTATTGGGGAGCCCCCTTTATTCTGTGGGCCATTGTCCTCTTAACCTTGGCCATCTGTGCGGGATTACCGCAAGTTGCCCTACTGGTTTTCGCAGCCATTTTGGCCATCTTTGCACTGCCGCCAATCAGGCGCTTATTGATCAGTAGCACCGTGATGAAGATCATGAAAAGCATCCTCCCTCCCATTTCCGACACAGAGAGAACTGCCTTGGATGCGGGAGTGGTATGGGTTGAGCAAGATCTTTTCTCAGGTCGACCCGACTTTAAAAAATTAAGAAATGAGCCCTACCCTAAACTCTCCACTGAGGAGCAACAATTTATCGACGGGCCAGTGGAAAAACTTTGCGCCATGATTGATGATTGGAAAATCTGGCAAACCAGAGAAATTCCTGCGCAGGTTTGGGACTTTATCAAAAAAGAGCGATTCTTGGGAATGATTATTCCCAAAGAATTTGGCGGCCTTGGATTTTCAGCTTTGGCCCACAGTGCAGTCATTCAAAAAGTTTGCGCTCGCTCAGTGCCAGTGGGAGTCACTATTATGGTGCCCAACTCACTTGGGCCTGCTGAACTTTTAGTTCACTACGGAACACAACAACAAAAAGAAAAACTCTTACCTAAATTGGCCAGCGGAGAGGAGATTCCTTGCTTTGGACTCACTGAACCTAATGCTGGTAGTGATGCCGGCTCTATTATTTCTGCGGGAACACTCTTCAAAGGTGAAGACGGTCAACTTAAACTGAAAGTGAACTGGAATAAACGCTGGATCACTTTAGCAGCAGTTTCCACTACTATTGGTCTGGCCTTTCGAGTCAGTGACCCAGAAGGTCTAATGGGTGAAGCAGGGGCCGATCTAGGAATTACCTGTGCTCTGATCCCCGCGAAGACTCCAGGGGTGGTGATCGGAAATCGCCACGACCCACTGGGAGTTCCCTTTTATAACTGCCCCACTCATGGAAAAGATGTGGTGGTGGATGTGGAAGAATGCGTAGTAGGTGGAGCCAAGGGAATTGGCATTGGCTGGTCCATGTTAATGGCCTGTTTGGGGGCTGGACGTGGGATCTCGCTCCCCTCTCAAAGTGGTGGCGGAGCCAAGGTTGCCGCCAGAGCCTCTTCAGCTCACGGAACTGTTCGCAAGCAATTTGGAATGTCCATTGGAAAGTTTGAAGGGATCGAAGAGCCTATGGCTCTGATCGGTGGACTCAGTTATATGATTGAAGCTTGTCGTAACTTTACTTGCGGTGCCATTGATAGAGGAATCAGTCCTCCGGTGGTCACGGCCATTGCCAAGTATCAAACCACTGAGGCCTATCGCAAGATCATTAATGGTGCTATGGACATTATGGGGGGATCAGCTATCTCCAGAGGACCTCGCAATATTCTGGCCCACGGCTATATCAGCACCCCTATTGGTATCACAGTTGAAGGTGCCAATATTTTAACTCGCACACTAATTGTCTTCGGGCAAGGAGCTCTGAGAGCGCACCCCTATGCCTATCAAGAAATTAAGAGTGCCGAGCAAGGTGACTTAAAAGGCTTTGATCGTGCTTTCTGGGGACATATTGGACATGTGGTGCGCAACACCTTTCGCTCTGTCATTTTAAGTATCACTCGCGGATTTTTGGCAGTTGGCTTTAGTGGAGGTCCGCTCAATGCTTATTATCGAAAACTGGCCTGGTGTTCAGCTAGCTTTGCCATTATGGCCGATATCGCCATGGGTGCATTGGGTGGCTCACTCAAAGTGAAAGAAAAACTCACTGGTCGCTATGCTGATATCCTATCTTGGATGTATCTCAATCTAGCAGTCATGAAAAAATTTGAAGCTGGTGGCTCTAAAAAAGAGGATCTTCCCTACGTCACCTACGCCTTAGAATACGGATTTTGTGAAATCCAACACGCCTTTGAAGGAATCTTTAGTAACCTTAAAGTTCCTGGACTCAGTTGGTTCTTCCGCGGCTTTATTGGTCGCTGGGCCAGATTCAACTCCTTTGGAACAGGTCCTTCTGATAAGGTTAGCCACGATTTGTCAGTTTTAATGCAAACAGATTGCGAGCAAAGAGAGCGCTTACACGATGGGATTTATGTTCCACCCGCTAGCGAGGAAGGACTTGGTAAACTAGAAGCTGCCTTTAAATTAGCCAAGAATTGCGAAGGTCTTGAGCGCAAGCTGAAAAAAGCGATTCGCGCTAAGACTCTGCCCAAGAAACCCTTCCGGCTTATTCTAGATGAAGCGGTGGAAAAGAATGTTATTACCGCTGATGAGAAAAATAATCTTGAAAAAGTTGTGAATGCCAGCTGGGATGCAATCCAAGTAAACGACTTCACTGATCAAGAATACAAAAGCTATAGCACAGACGCTCACAGCTCCGGATTAAACTAAAAGGTAAACTAAAAGGTACGCCATCCTTTTTTATACTAAAAAAGGATGGCGTACCTTTTTTCTTTTCTTACTTTATTTTATCATTTTTAGTGTCGAAGTCAGGACAAGCATGCTAAAATCAAAGGATGAGAAAACTCAGCAATATCAGAGTTTTTATTTTACTTTGTTTCCTTTACAGTAGCTTTGGCCATGCTGACCTTTTTTCTAAAGGGTATCATTGCTCCGGACAATTTAAAAATTACGCGGCCCTGTTAAAGCAATTTCAAGAGTCTCCCATGCTGCAAAGAGAGGCCAAAAAACTAACAGAGAAACTACAAGCAGCATTAAATAATCAACAGGCTTCCCAGCAAGTCATTTTTGATTCGCTAGCATCTTTAAATGAAAGAGGAATACTAGAAAGGGTCATTACGGGAATCATTCATCAAGCCAAAGCTCGAGGAAAAATTTCAGACAGCTTGAAGATGAATACCCAAGAGTTGACTCAGATGATTATGCTCTTTTTTAGAGCAGAGCTCTATGGGCGTGGCTATCTTAATCCAAACTTTAAATTTAAGGAATGGGATCAAATCATTCGCTCTCGCAAGCAATTCGTTGAATCATTGCCAGCCACAAAAAACTTTCAAGATCAATCTTTTCTTAAGGCCTATCAAATCATCACTGGTCAGCAAAATCTTAAATCGGCTCATCACTCACGTCTAGTTATTGAAAACAGTGATTCACTGCAAACACGTTTAAAAATTATTAAGAACGCTAAGAAATATGTCTATATGAAAATCTGGGGATACCACGACGATGAATCGGCGAAATTGATTACCCAAGAGTTTATTAATGCCCATAAGAGCGGTGTGACTGTGCGTATTATCGTGGACGGATTAACGGCTAAAAGACCTGGATACAACCAAGAGCTTGCCCGCTTAGAAAATGCAGGTATTCCTGTGATTTATTGGCGAGGAACTGCAAATCCATTTTATGGGATGCACGCCAAGGTTATTATGAATGAAAATGAAGTCCTCAGCGGTGGAAGAAATATAGGAGACAGCTACTTACAAGACCAATCTTGGCGTGATTTAGAAAGGTATTACCGAGGTGGAAGCTTTATAGATCATCACCAACGAGAGTTTGTGAATGTCTTTAATCAACAAATACAAAGTCACAATTTACAGTTCAATCAACTTACCGCTAAAAATTTTTTTAGTGATCAGGGCACTCAAGCACAGTATGGTCTTATCCTGCATAAACCAAATCAACAATCCCATGATCGAATTCTTGATTTCTTTCTTTATGCTTTTCGCCATGCTCGAGAGGAGATTGATATTGCCCAGGCCTATTTGATGGACGTTCCCCCTCTCACTTTGGCAATTAAAGAAGCGCTGGCCAGAGGAGTTAAGGTTAGAATTCATATGAATTCTAATCAAAGTGTTGATGAGCCAGTGCTTAGCATACCTCTGATTCGCACAGCAAAAGAACTGGCCGATCACGGTGCCGAGATCTATCTGCAGGTTGGAGAAACTGTGCACACGAAAGCACTTCGCATCGATCAGTTAGAAATTGTCACCA
>SKGZ01000080.1 GCA_007117175.1 Bacteriovoracales bacterium
CTTTTATGAAAAAGATTACCAATTTAAAACTGGCAACCAACTAGGGATTGAGTTGTGTCAGTATGCAGAAGAAAACGGAGTAAAAGATAAGGTTGAGCAAATTGAATTTTATGGTCAAGTACGCTGTTTGGGTTATTTGTTTAATCCAATTTGTCTTTTTATTTTGAAAACAGCAAGGGAGAGTTTTTGTATTGTACAAGTGGAGAACACCTATCGTGAAATGATAAGGTATTGGGCTAGCCAGACTGATCATCAAGGACACTTTCATGTAAGGTCTGCTAAGAATTTCTATGTCTCCCCTTTTTCTAGTGTAGAGGGAGAATTTAATTTCACAATTAAAATAAAAGATGATGAATTAAAAATCAATGTTGAAAATTATCAAGGTCAGAAAAAGACATTGGGTGCTTATTATCATGGTGAAACTATTAGGTGGAGTACATCTAAGCTGCTAAAGTACTCCTTGCTCTATCCATTGGTCACTTGGAATATTATTTT
Organism: Bacteriovoracales bacterium; assembly: GCA_007117175.1. Lineage (GTDB taxonomy): Bacteria > Bdellovibrionota > Bacteriovoracia > Bacteriovoracales > Bacteriovoracaceae > SKGZ01. The sequence goes on from SKGZ01000080.1 coordinate 496, forward strand.
TAAAATACATTGGCATGCACTTATTTTATGGCTCAAAAGAGTTCCTTATTACTCAAAAAGTGAGAATATCAATCTTCAAAGAGGAGTTTCAAGGTGGAAAAAACATTAAAACTCAATCAACCCACTTATCTTGATCAGTACTGTTCTAAGTTGGTGCTTGGTCATCTTAAAAATATGAAAAGAGGACAACTGAAAATTAAAATTCCCAATGGTCAGCAGCTTCTTTTTGGCGAAGATAAAGATGAGCTGAGTGCGCAAATTGATATTTTAAATTGGGAATTTTTCAAGAAGTGTCTCTTGTATGGAGATATTGGTTTTGGTGAGTCCTATTGTGAAGGTGATTGGCAGTCTCCTTGCTTGAAAAGTGTGATTTCTTGGTTCATTTTAAATATTGAGGATTCTCCTGTGGGGTCAGGGTCTAAAAAGAAAAAAATAACACTTAATCTTATGAATTTTAAAAATAGAATTTTTCACCTTTTGAGAGCAAATTCAAAAAGTGGAAGTCGCAAGAATATTTCATATCATTATGATTTAAGTAATGATTTTTTTCAAAAATTCTTGGATTCCTCAATGACTTATTCTTCGGGTTTTTTTAATTCAGCGGACTGTACTTTGGAGCAAGCGCAACGAAATAAATACCAAAAGATGGCGGAAAACCTTGAATTAAAAAGGACAGATCACCTGCTTGAAATAGGTTGTGGATGGGGTGGGTTTTCAATTTATTGTGCCCAAAATTATGGTTGTCGAGTGACCGCCATTACTATTTCTGATCAGCAATTTAATTTTGCTCAAAAAAAGATTGAGCAGTTGGGCCTAACAGCTCAAATACAGCTACTCAAACAAGACTATAGGACACTGAAGGGGCAATTTGATAAAATCGCTTCCATCGAGATGATGGAGGCATTAGGAGACGCTTATGTTCCTGTCTTTTTTGAACAGTGCCACCGACTACTTAAAAAGGATGGCTTGTTGAGTTTTCAAGTGATCACTTGCCCCGACCATCGCTATGATGAATTTAAAAAAGGTGTGGACTGGATTCAAAAGTATATTTTTCCAGGTTCACTTCTTTTGCCTGTTTCTTATCTCCTAGAGCAATCAAAAGAGAGGGCACAGCTTCATCTTTATCGTTTTCAAGATATGGGAATTCACTATGCAGAAACTTTGCGCCAATGGTATGAAAATTTTAATAACAATAGGGCTTCGGTCAGAAAACTTGGTTTTGATCTTCAATTTGAACGAATGTGGGAGTATTATCTCAAATACTGTGAAGCTGCATTTTTTATGAGAAATATCAGTGTTGTCCAAATGACTTTAACAAAGGCCAATAACTTATCATTAAAAACTATTTAAACTGATGACGATAGGAAAAATGAATTCTTGGATACTTTTCAATAAATTCCTTAATTGCTGAATTTCTCAGTAGGCAAGCAGGGCAATGACCGCAGCCGTAATTTAAGACACCTTGATAACAGCTAATAGTATTTTCAAAAAGTTCTGGCAGTAGCTTTAGTTTGTGTGCAAGTTCTAGTGTCTCGAGTTTACTCATATAAATGAGTGGAGTTTGTATTTGAAAATTTGATTGATTGAGATCAATTTTCAAAATCTTTTCGATCAGATCCATATAATGCCTAGAGCAGTCTCGATAACCTGAATTTGCAATCTCTAACTCCATCACTCCGAGGTAGATTTCCTCGGCACCATGAAGATATGCCTTAATGCCAGTTATCATGGCCATTAGACCATTTCGTCCTATCACCATGGTATTTAATTTTTTTCTATCAATTTTTTCTTGGTGGTTAACAAGTGAATTCTCAGTAATCTTTGTCAATACACTGAGGTCAATGACTTGGTGATCGATCACTTGATCATGACATCTTTTTTTGGCAAGCTGTAATTCTATCCCATGTCTTTGTTGATAATTGAAAGAGACTGCTAAAATATTTTTTTTCCCCCATTTTTTGATAGCAACCCCTAGACAGATTGCTGAATCCATTCCACCAGAAAGTAAGACAATGGCCTTCTTTTTTAATGGTTCCAAGACTTAACTCCCAGTTGAGCTAAATGCGTGGAGAGTTGTATTAAAGGAAGACCGGTAATAGCACTTTCATCTTGGCATTCAATCGACTCAAGAAGAGAGATACCATGTTCTTCAAATTTATAGGATCCAGCGCAATCATACGGTCGATCTTTTTCAATATAATGCAGAATTTCATCTTCAGAGAGTTTTTTCATTTTTAGGTTGACGACAGAGTATGACTCAATCACTTGATCGAGGGAAAAAATACTATAGGCACTGATAAGAGTATGTTCTTTACCTTGTAGAGTCTTGAGCTGCTCCAATGCCTTATTACTTGTCTCAGGTTTATGGAGTATTGATCCATCAATGTGGCAAATCTGGTCCGCACTTAAGACAATTTGGTTAGGGTGTAGTGTTGAAACAGATTTTCCTTTTTCGTAGGCAAGCTTTTGGGCTAATTCGAATGGATTAAATTGAGAATTCTTGAGGGAATCTTCTTTAAATGATGGCCGAACAATCTCAAAATCAATATTGAGACGATTTAGGAGTCGAGCTCTATAAAGTGAGGAGCTAGCTAAAATTATTTTTTTCATCTATTAATCATTGGATACTTTTTTATTTAGAACATCTAGCGGAGGAAAATTCTTCCTTTTTTAGTAAGGAAGTCAATCATTTCTTACTTTGAGTTAAAATGTAGGTATGTCTAATCTTTGTTATATTGGTAATGGTCGCTCTATCCAAAACAGCTATTCTAAAATTCAAAATAGGAGTCTCACCTTTAAAAAAGTTGAATTGCATTCATTCTCTGGAAATGAGTTAAATAATATTGACTCTCTTTTCGTTAAGTTAATTGAAGTTAACCCTAAAGTTATCATCATTGATAGTAATGTTCTTCCCAAAAATAAAGAAAAGAAAATGGGTGTTTTAAGGTTGCTAAAAGTGCACCCAAGGTTAAAGGGGGTAAGTTTAATTTTAAGATTTGAGAATAAGCAAGATCGCTTGAAGAACTATGATCTTTTATTAATGGGGATAAGTTATAGTACTTTAAGTGGAGCTGATATTAATGATTTTTTTGCTGAAATTGGCTACCTCTTCTTTGAGGTTAAATCACTGGGTTTACAGCATGCTAGTGCCAAAGGACTTAATCTACCATTAAGAGTTTTTCATCCAGTTGCAATCAAAGAATTATCTCTTGATGACTTTGTTTGTGCCTCTTGGATTAAAATGAAAGAAAAAGCAATCTACAGTGGAGTTATTTCAGATGAAAGGTGCACCCATATAATTCCATTTATGCTAAGAGAGCAAAAGGTAGTAACTCCTTCTGATTTTTATGAGTACTTAAATACAATTTATCCCGTTGATGCTAATGAATCTGCTTTAAAGACAGATTCTCTCGACAGACTGAAAGAAATATTTCAATTGCCAACAATTACTTCCAGAAAAGACCGATTGCTAATCATTGAACATGATTTTAAGCATTTCCCTTCTTATTCCTTAAAATTAGCCTCTGCTGAGATTGCTTTTAGAATGCTTTCATATAATGTAGATCAACTCGAAATGATTAAGAGTTATAAACCTCAGTTAATATTAATTAACGTTATGGCTGAGATAGATGAAAACCAGGAAGATATTAATTTTAAAGAAGAGGAGAATCTTTGCTATCAAGCTTTTGAAGAGATGATGAATCACTTAATAGAAATAGTTCAAACTGATGCAAACTATAAGCCACAGATCCTTATTTTTGATTGTGCAAAAATGACCTCGCTGGAGTTGAGAGAAAAATTTAAGTATAAATTTATCGTAAGTAGTGAGCAGAAAATCACATTGAATATTTTGGATCAAATTATTTCTCGTTTTCAGAATTTCTCATCAGAGAAATCAAATGATGGGATTTATTATTTGCCTTGCTTTGAGACAGCAAATTTATTACTAAGTTTTTATATTAATATTGTATCATTCTCAGAGAGTTTGGTTCAATTTAGCTCTTCACTTGAATTTTCTTACATGACAAGAATAGAAATACGTTTCCCTGTGATCATGGACTTATTGATCATTCCTTTTGAGAAAGAACCTGAAAAGCAAGAAGGTGATGAGAAGCTATACTTAGCATTGGTTCTTAACTTAGATGAAAATGATCGAATGGAAATTAGAAAAATTGTGAATATCCTCATTCCTTTAGATAAAAATCTTCGCACTCAACACGGTTTTAAAAGTTCAGAGGAGTTGGCAAGAATTCGCGATGATTATATGGAGAGCTTATTGGAGGAAAGGCGTCGACTACAAAAAGAGCAAATAGAAAAAGCAGAAGAAGAGAAGCGCAAGAAGGAAGAAGAAGAAAAAAAAGCTGAGCAAGAAGAAAATGAGGATTAACTTTTCTCTTTTAATCTTTCATAGAGATAATAGAAGCTTGGGATAATAAGCAGCGTGAGTATAGTAGAAACAAAAACTCCACCAATAACTGCTAGCCCCATGGGTATTCTAGTTTCCGAACCGACCCCAGTTGAAAAGGCTGCAGGCATGGCACCCATAATTGTTGAGATAGAAGTCATTAAAATTGGTCGAAAACGCGTTTGACATGACTCTAACACTGCTTGTTTAACACTCAATCCTTTAGCCTTTAGCTGGTTAGCATAATCGACTAAGATAATAGAGTTCTTCTTGACAATTCCCATGAGTAGAATCAATCCGATTAATGAGTAAATATTTAATGATTGATTGTAAAGATTAAGTGAGATCACCGCCCCAGTCATACTAAAAGGTAGTGCCAATAAAATAATAATCGGTTGAATAAAACTATTAAACTGCGCGGCTAGAATCATATAGGCAATCACCAGTCCTAAAAAGAATACTTGTACAAAGCTCTC
>SKGZ01000012.1 GCA_007117175.1 Bacteriovoracales bacterium
ATCGGAATTAAGTGAGCTAGAAGCTACTGCAATAAGGAGAATAGACTATGTTGAAAAAAAAATTTTTGACTTTTATTTTGAGTTTCAGTTTTATGAGTATAAGTTCACAAGCTTCTGTTGATCATGTGGTACCTAAGGAGTTGAGAAAAGGGAGCTTGTACTTACATGTTAGTAATCCTGATGCTTACACTGTTTCATTCAAGCAATGCTTTTGGCAAATTGCCGATTCTTGCCAGCAAATAGGTGAACAAGAAAGTTATCGCATTGATATCCTAGAGGATCAGCGCTTTGTAGAACAACTTCAAGTTGTGGGTAGTGGACTGGGAGTAGCTTCAGTTGGAGCTCTTACCGCAGGGGTCGGTTTACTAATGTCTGCCAGAGGCCTTTCATACGCTATTTTTCAAAACCCTGGTCGTTTAGGTGGACGTTTTGCTGAATTAATGGGAGATATTGGCCCTTATGTGATGAAATATGTTCCATTTGCCACTATGGCAGCTGCTCCTTTTGTCTCAGATGCTCTTAACCCGCGAGAACAGTATATTCAAGCTGCCACTCTACGTTCAGCTGTTTTATTGGGTGAAAATGTTGAAAGTCGAAATATTGGTAGATTTATAAGTGCACTAAAAGTCGTTCTTGCCAAAATTGATGGGCGAGAAATTGAAAGGGAGTAAAAAATGAAATTAATATGTCTTACTTTATTTTTTGGATTATTCTTGCAGTCAATGCCAGTGCAAGCCTTGGTCAATCCAGCAGCAAAAAATAGTCATTACATCGAGCTAGCTGAAGTTGCGACACAATTAGCAGAAAAACAAGATGGGTTAGTTAATTACATAAGAGTAACAGCAAAAGAGCATTTCAGAAAATTTGAATACTGTGAAGAAAATTTAATGACAAAAGATATTTATTGCGAAAGGTTGGGCATGAAAGATTGGTTCTCAGTTCAAGAGTTAAAAAAGATTGCCCGAGCTGAAAATATTGATGCTTATATTAAAACATTTATCATCCTACCTGCGACAAGTTTTGCAATCGTTGGGCTCAGTTATTATATCGGAGGAGCGCTGGTCTTCATAGGAGCAGCTTCGATTGGTATTAAAACTATTACATGGGCAACCGCTGGCAGTATTGGGATCAGCTTAGGTTTAGCGGGGTCAGTTGCTAATATGATTTGGAATACAAATATGAATCCATGGAGACAATTTCGTGAAGCGAAAATCATTGGCAGAGTCATGGATCAAGAGCTTGATTATTCAGACTTTAAAGAAACTGAAAAAAATGCTGAAATTCTTCATCAGGTTCTTTCAGAGGTAGGAAGGGTTTTTTAGTCTTTGCTAATAAAAAAAGGTGTGCTTTAATGAAGTCCACCTTCTTCATGGACCCTTAGCTCAGCTGGTTAGAGCGCTACCTTGACATGGTAGAGGTCAGAGATTCGAATTCTCTAGGGTCCACCATTTTGCTCACTATTTGATAAGGCCCATTATGAAAGTCACCTTTATAGGCTGTGGAAATCTTGTTCAAGCGATTATCAAAGGCCTAGCACAATCCAGCCGGCCCATGAATGAGTTTTACTTCTACTCACCCTCCCAGCTCAAGGCCAAGGAATTGGCCAGTCGCTACGGTGGCAATCACTTAGACGATTTACAGGGGCATCAAAGTGAGATTGTCGTTTTGGCCTTTAAGCCCCAGCAGTTACAGGCCGGAATGAACAATGCTCATAGAGTGACCTCAAATGAAAGCCTAGTTGTGTCTTTATTGGCAGCAGTAGACCTGGCGACACTCAAAAAGCACATATCAGCTCAAGCCTATTTGCGATTGATGACCAATACTTCTTGTGCTTATCAAAAAGGGGTGTCTACCTACTTGAGCACTGAGCAAAATGAGAAAACTCAGTATTGGCTTGATCTTATGAAAAAAGTTTCCAGTCTCTATCAAATGCAAAATGAACAGCAGATCGACTATCTCACTGGGCTCAATGGCTCTGGCCCTGCTTTTCTTTATTATTTTTTGCAGCAATGGATCAATGAATTAAACACCCATCCACTATTAGAAAATATCAGTCTAGAGCAAAAGCAAAGCTTAGTCTTAGAGACTCTTGCCAGCGCTTATGCTTCCCTACAGGCCCATGCTGAGCCCACTCAACTCATTTCTCAAGTCGCTTCCAGCAAAGGAGTCACATTAGCTGGTCTTGAAAAATTAAGTCAGCAATTAGACCTAAACGCTGTGATGCAAGCTTGCTATCAACGCATTCAAGATCTTAAGTAAAACCTGGCATCAATCCTGCAGTTTATTCCCGTATAGAGTTTAACATAGGCCATAGGCCTTCATAACTGTCTAAAAAAATGACAGTTGTTTAATCAGAAAGGACACTTTATGAGAAAAGGCAGTTTATTTTCATTATTATTGATCACGCTCTTGTTTCATTTTGATGTGATGGCACAATCTCAAAACTACAACCGCTCACAAATGGTGCGCATGAGCTTAGAAAACCTTGATCCTGAGAAATTTTCTTTTGGCCATGATTACAATTATGGTGAAATCGAAGAGCTTTGGCAGCAACATTACCTAAGATTTAATTTAAGAACTAATAGTCATAAAAGTCTTAAAAACTGGAGGGAGCTTTTCCCTATTGAGCAGGACAGAGTGATTCCTGTTGAAGGCAGAGTTCGCTACTATGCTGCTATTCCTAAGAGGTATCAGTACGATCTGATTTTGGATAAGAAAGAACAGAAAATAAAAGTAGAGGTGAGAATTCATTTTTATCCTGATCAAGGTAGAAATCGAGTTAGAAATGTTTCTAGAGTTCTTGTGGATATGGATGAAAAGCTCAAGGCGGCCCAGGATCTTTGGAATGAGAGTGCACCAGAGGATGTTTTATTTGAATTCAAAAGAGTCAAACGCCCAGAAGATGCACATTATAGTGTGAAGATTGTGAATAGACGACAAGCCCTGTATGATAGATTTTGGAGTTTGTCCTTAAGCTCTGTTGAGTGTGCCCACGAAATTGGTCATATGATGGGTTTAAATGAGGAGTACAAAGCTTGGAGTAATGCTCTTTCTCTTAACAATGCAGAGGCTGTATTAAATTATCGCGGTGTAGTTTACATAAGGTTGGTGTTAAATGAGTTTATTAGCATGCGCAGTCAAAACTCAAAGAGATTTGAGCATATGTCTTATCGCAGTCAGTTGCAAACGATCCAAGATGCTATTGAAGCTTTTGAGCACTCTGATGCCGAGTTGATTGAACGAGCTAATAGACAGAATTTAGAATTAGTAGACTTTAAAACTTATTATAATAGATTTGTATTAAATGAGGTTAATTTAATTCGCAATCTTCGTTGTCATGTCGAGTCTATTATGTGTTTGCGAAGAACAATCTATCCTTATCACTACGATCTAATTTTGTCGCGCTATTAAAAGTGATAAGTGAGATCTGCATGCACTAAACGAGGCAGCCCAGGCGAGGAAACAGTAGTATTGAGGCTCTCAAAAAGAAAGGCTTGAGATTCATATTGTTTGTTAAAGAGGTTGCGCACATTCAAAGAAAAGTCAAAGCTTTTGCGTTCAAGTGCTATGCGTAGATTCCATAAACTAAAGGATGGAAGTTCTGTGACATTCATATTTTCTCCCAAGCGGGCACCCACATAGGAGTGAGCAAGCCGTGCGGAGAATAGTCCAGAGAGTAGATCAGAGTATTGAGTGTATTGAATAAAGGCGTCACCATTCCAATAGGGGATATTGGCCAGACGGTCATTTTCAGTGAGCAGTGGTCCTTGCGCAGAAACGACGGTTTCTGTAAAGCGTGAGTTAGTATATCCTGCATTGGCCCCGATCATCCAAGGTCCATCAAATAGATAGCTAGTTTGCAATTCCGCACCAAAAGCTCTCACGTCAATATTTTCATAAAAACTTAAGGCGGTCATCGGATCTTGCACTCTCACTTGTTGATTCTTCACATCATTAAAAAAGAGATTCGCCGAGTAGTGAAGCTTGCGATTCAAGGCCTGGGCCTTGTGACCTACTTCATAGGCCCAAGAAGTTGATTTTTGAAAGGGAGGTTGGTCTGCAGCCAGTCCAGAATAATTATTAAATTGAAAGGAGGGATAGCCCCCAGGTTGATAACCCCTAGAAAAACTCATATGGCTGACATGATGAGAAGACCAGTGATAGAGTGCTGCTGCCTTACCTGTGATTTCACTAAATGTGTCAGCAGTATTTTGCTGATAATTATTCAGCGCAGGCATGGTGGAGTTGTGATCACTCTTATACTCCTTGCGATCGTGATTGGCCCTCAGTCCTAAGCTGAGTGTGAGTTTTTCGGTCAGTTTTAAATCTCCTTGACTGAAGGCAGAGAGACTTCGAGATAGCAATTGCACATCTTGGTTAATCTCGGTGGGCCCTGATTGAGTAAAGGTGTCCACAAAGAACATCAGTCGGTAGTTGGTAAGGGTGTGATTAAGGCCACTGGTTAAGGTGAAGTGAGAGTTAAATTTTGTTTTAAATCGTAGTTCGTTGAAAAACTGTCTTTCGTATTCTTGAACTGAGCGGTAAAGAGAATTGGGATCGTTAATCAGTTGCTCGGCCATCATTGGCCCAACTCTAGCGGTGAGGGCGTCTCTAGCAATAAAGCCATCTGCTTCATCATAAGTGGTGTCAAAGTCATAGTAATTAAAAGCGGAGATAAAAGTCACTTCAGTTTGATTGATTCTTTCCTCAACTTTCACAGAGCTTGTCAGTAAATCTCTACGGTAGTCAGGAGAAATATTTTGCGCAGTGACTGGGTAGTTTTCAGTTTCTCTGGCAATAAAGAAAGGATCACTGCCATCTTCTCGCTGACCACCAACTTTGAGTGTCCATCTTCTTTTTTCATGGGGGTTATACATAATCGATTGGTGAAAGGCCTGATCCCTTCTTTCACCTAAGTCTTTATTGAGCACCTGATCGGGAATCCAACCGTCTCTTTGAGATAATTTAATAGCGGAGCTACCGTAGAGGTGATTTTCATGACTTAAAACATAGTTTGAGCGGGCCAAGAATTTCTGTTGTCCTAAATTCCCAGCTCCCAAGGTAATGGAGTTTTCATTTTGCTTTTTGGGTTGTTGGGTGGTTAATAGCACCGCTCCTGCTTGGGTATTTCTACCAAAAAGGGTTCCTTGAGGGCCTTTGAGCACTTCAATTTTTTCAAGTTGAATTAATTCATTTTCAAAAGCATAGCGAGGTAGCGGTACTTCATCTAAGTAGAAGGTGACAGAAACATCATCCGGTACATTCAGATCTTGATTTCCTATTCCTCGGATATAGGGAGTGATATAGCGACTAGAGCTAGAACCCACAATTTGAAAATTAGGGATCATCTCAGAAATGTCTCGAATATTTTGTGCCCCCGTTTCAGCTAATTCTTCTTGGGTGTAACGAGTTAAACTTCCCGCAAAGTCAAAAGGGTCTTGCTCAAGTTTCTCACCGATCACGACAATATCAGCTGCCTGTAGATGAGAACTTAAAAAAATGAGGATGAGTATTTTCATTTTTTCTTTTTACTCCTAGTTGCGGGTTTGGTGGGCTTGCCATAGGAAAAACAATCTTCATCTTTAATGGGGTGAAAGTAATCACTTTCTTCACAAAGAATTTTGGCAGTGGTTTGTTCAACAGCACAAATCTCAACTCGCACCCCTTCTGTTTTTAAGTGGCGAACTAGCTCGATATAATCAGAGTCTCCTGAAACAATGATAATAGTGTCGACTTTACTGGCCAATTGCATGGCCTTAATGGAAAGGGGAATGTCAGCTGATTTATGACAAGGCCTAACTGCTCCGTAAAACATTTCATGCAGCCTTTCGGCCAGTTTGGAAGAAATATTCTTGCCTTCTCGAAAGTAAATGAGACGATTAAGGCTACGAGACTTAATCAGCCTTGGAATAAGACTGTCAAAGTTCACCATCATAGAGGTGTTTTGATGTAATTCATGGAGGCTTCTTTCTATATTATTGCCATCAATTAAGACTGCTACCGACTGATCGATTTTTACTAAACTGCTCACTTATGATCCTTTTGATTAACCATGACCCGAAGTCATGAAGATTTCATCGTAATTAATATTTTTTTGTCTGTCTTGCAACGAGAGAAAATAATCTTGGCAAATACTTAGACATTCTTGCAAACCTTTAGCAGCAAACATCTGAGAGCGAAAATGCGAGGCATTGGCAAAACCAGCGGCAAACCACACTGCTAATTTTCGAAATTGAATCAGTTGTATGCTGGGCCGATCAAAGTGAGCGGTGAGATAGAAGTGAAGTCTTTGTAAAACCTCCCAATAATCACTACCAATGAAAATAGATTCTTGATGGCAAGGGCTGAGTCCCTCTAGAAAAATAAAGGGGTTGCGCAAGGCCCCGCGGGCTATCATTAAAGCGCGGCAATGGGTTTTTTGCAGACGCTGATAAACTGAGTGTGCTGAATGCAAATCCCCATTGCCAATTAAGGGAAGAGCAGACTTTTGGGCCAGGTTTTCAATAAACTCCCAGTCGGCTCGGCCGGTGTATTGTTGCGCTCGGGTGCGGCCGTGAATGGCCACCCATTCAATTCCTTCTTCAGAGGCAATCTTTATAATCTCTGCAGCATTGCGATCGTCATCTTGCCAACCGGTGCGAATTTTAATGGTTAAAGGCACAGGAATAGATTTTTTGACTTCAGCTAAAAACGAAGGCAGTTTTTTGAGATCCTTCATTAAGGCCGAACCTCCTCCCTTGGTGACTACTTTTTTCACCGGACAGCCCATATTGATATCGATAAATTGGGCCTTGCCATGTTCCAGTGTGGTTTGTGCTGCCTTGGCCATGGCGGCCGCGTCTTCTCCAAAGAGTTGAATGCCCACCTCTTTTTCATGGGGCATGGTTTTAAGCATATTTAAAGTCAGTTGATTGCCATAATTAATACCGTGACAGGAGATGAGTTCACTGACAGTCCCTCCCGCCCCTAAATCTTGCATCAATTGGCGAAAGGGCGCACTGCAAATTCCGGCCATGGGGGCCAGTAGCAGCGGGGAAGAAAAAGTAAGACTTCCCAACTGGATGGTTTTTTTGTGTTTAGCCAGACTCAATATTTTTTGATTGAGCTGGGGGCTAAAATCAGCTGCTTGATAAGACATGCCAGATTTTATAGCAAAAAAATGAGGGCCAGACTACTTTAAATATGGTTCAGGGCGTTTTATAGTTTTGGATCAAGTGGGAGGAATTCATGTTTGATACTTTATCTGAAAAATTTAGCGACGCTTTTAAAACATTAAAGGGGCAGTCTAAAATCACAGAAAGTAATATTGAACAGACCTTAAAGGTTTTAAGGGCTGCTTTATTAGAAGCAGATGTGAATTTCAAAGTCGTTCGACAGTTTTTGCAGCAGATTAAAGAAAAATCACTGGGTGAAAAAGTCATTAAAGGGATCAATCCTGGAGAGCAGTTTATTAAGATTGTTCACGATGAATTAACCCAATTAATGGGGGATGCCCATAGGGAAATTGATTTTTCTTCAACATCACCTCTACCAGTTTTAATTGTAGGACTCAATGGAGCTGGAAAGACCACCTTTACTGGTAAATTAGCCTTGTATCTAAAATCCAAAAAGAAGAAAAACGTCTATCTGATTCCCGCCGATAATTTTAGACCGGCAGCAAAGGATCAATTGATTGTGCACGCCAAGAGTCTGGGGGTGGATTACTTTGATTCAGACTTGAGTTGTTCGCCCTTAGAGATCGTCAGTCAAGGGATGAAAAAGGCCGCGCAACTAGGTAAGGAAGTTGTTCTTATTGATACCGCAGGTCGTTTGCAAGTGGATGAAGAATTAATGCAACAATTAGTTCAAGTCAGACAGAGTTTAAAAAATCCTGAGGTCTTATTAGTCGCTGATGCCATGACTGGTCAAGAGGCAGTCAACGTGGCGCAAACCTTTCATCAGCGAGTGCAGTTAACAGGTGCGGTGCTTTCTAAGATGGACTCTGATGCTCGAGGAGGGGCGGCCCTTTCCATTAAATATGTCACTCAGGTTCCCATTCGCTTTATGTCAGTGGGCGAGAAGATGAATGACCTGGAGGCCTTCCATCCTGATCGACTGGCTAAGCGTATGTTGGACATGGGTGATGTGGTGACCTTAGTGGAGAAGGCTCAAGATGTGGTGGATGAGCAAGAAGCTGAAAAGATGATGAAGAAGATGGAAAAAAATCAGTTTACGATCGCTGATTTTATTAAGCAGATGGACATGATCTCTAAATTGGGCTCCATGGAGTCTATTCTTAAGATGATTCCAGGGATGGGGGGGATGATGCGGCAAGTTGGGGACCTTTCAGGGGCTCAAGGTGAAATGGATCGCATTAAGGTGATGGTCAACTCAATGACCCCGCAAGAAAGAGAGAATCATCAGATTCTCAATGAATCCAGACGCAAGCGCATTGCCCGCGGCTCAGGCTGTAGTGAACAACAAGTGGGGGATTTCTTGCAAAAATTTGAGCAAATGCGCAAAATGATTGGCCCCATGATGTCCATGATGAAGGGAGGTTCGGCTGCGCTGCCGGGAATGCCAGGGGGGGGCGCTAGAGCAGGCTTTCGCCAGGCCCCAGGTGAGGGTAAGAAAAATAAGAAAGGTAAGGGGCGCAGTCCTTTTGGCCGGCGTTTTTTCTAGTCAAAACTCAGGCTAGACAGCGCATATCGCCTCGTGATATAGATTGTGCTAGATTTTCAGTGATTTTTTTTGAGGAGTCTTAAAATGATTAAAATTAGAATGTCTCGTGGCGGTAGGATAGCTAGACCAATTTACACTATTGTGGCCACTAATTCTCGTTCCCCACGTGATAGTAAGTACTTGGAAAAACTAGGACAATACGATCCTAAGGCCAGTCCAGAATTAAAAAACGTCAAAACCGATGCTCTTAAGGCCTGGCTTAGTAAAGGCGCTCATATGAGCGATACTGTTAAGTCACTTCTTAAGCGCAATAATATTAGCTTAGATTAAAAACTTGATTGTTTTTCACTTTTTTCGCTAAAATAACAGTAGGAAAGAAAATCCAATAACAAAGCAGGTGTTATGAGTGAATTAAAAGATCTAATTGAGTATGTAGGCAAGGCCTTGGTGGACATGCCGGAAAAAGTAGAAGTCAATGAGATTGAAGGTGAGCAAACTACTGTTCTGGAAATTCGAGTGGACAAATCTGATCTAGGTAAGATTATTGGTAAGCAGGGGCGTACGGCCAGAGCGTTAAGAGTTCTGTTGAACGCAGCCTCGACCAAACTGCAGAAGAGATCAGTACTAGAAATTATTGAATAAAGAAAAACTTGTTTTATTAGGTTACGCCACTAAACCCCACGGTCTTCGTGGGGAAGTTCTACTTAAAGTTTTCAATACTATCGATTCTCAACTTTGCCAAGATAAGTGTATTATCGCGATGGGAGAGTTTGGGCAAAGAAAGTTATCTGTCCAAAAAATTCGCTGGGGGCAAAAGGTGATTGCTCTTTTTCATCAGATTCAGAATCGAACAGACCTAGAGGCCCTTTTGCCCTTTGAGATTTACTTAGAGCGCAGTGAATTTAATGAACTTAAGGATGGCCAGTACTACTTAGTGGATCTCTTAGAATATCAAGTTTATTGTTTGGAAACCCAAAGTTTTTGGGGGCAAGTCGACTCTTTTGATTCCAATGGCGCACAGGATCTTTTAGTTCTTAAATCTGAAGATGAAAGTTTGACTCTGCCATTAGTGGAATCTTTTTTTCCAAAAATTGATCATCAAAAGAAAATCATCTATTTTAATAAGCCAATATATTTATGAAACGAATCTGGGTTTTGACATTGTTTCCTGATTACTTTGAGGCTTTTTCCCAAAGAGGGGTCATCGGCCAGGTCTTGCAAGGGCAAAGAGGGCAGTTTGAATTCAAACTGGTTCATTTAAGGGATTATAGCGATAATCAATATAAGAGTGTGGATGAGACTCCTTTTGGTGGAGGAGCTGGGATGGTACTGAGGGCCGATATTTTATCCAAGGCCTTATGGCAAGGAGTGATCCAAGCTGGTGGCTATGATTCAGACTCTTGGAAAGAGCAATTAGAAGTCATTTATCCTTGTCCCCGTGGAATTACTTGGAATCAGCGGACTGCTGAAAACTTTGCTCAAGAGCGCTTGCAAGCAGGGCGTGATCTGGTTTTTCTTTGTGGCCGCTATGAGGGAGTGGATGAGAGATTTTTGGAAAAATATGTGCAAAGCTATTTTTCATTAGGAGATTATGTTTTATCTGGAGGAGAATTAGCAGTGATGGTGATGCTGGACTCTAGTTTGCGATTATTGCCTGGTAGTTTAGGCAATCAACATTCACTCAGTGAAGAATCTTTTAATCAAGGGCTTTTAGAGTATCCTTTGTACACTAAGCCGCGAGAGTTTGAAGGGCAGAGTGTTCCCGAGGTTCTTTTGTCTGGACATCATAAAAGAATTCAAGAATTTCATCTGCAAAAGAGAATTCAGATGACGCAAAAGCATCGTCCTGATTTATGGGATCAATATCTTAAGCAAGAGAAAAAATGACTCAGTTGTATTTGGCCTTAGTGCACCATCCTATTGTGAATAAAAGAGGGGAGTTAATCACCACCTCTGTGACTAATATGGACATTCACGATATTGCTCGCAGTTGTCGCACTTTTGGCTTTGAAAATTACTTTATTGTCACTCCCTTAAAACCTCAGCAAGAGTTAATTAGTAGAATTTTAGGCCATTGGAATAGTGACTTGGCCAATGATTATAATCCCGATCGTCAGTCTGCTCTTTCCTATATCAGGGTGGTGGATGACTTGGATCAGGCCATCGGGCAAATTGAGCAGCGCGGCAATGGTCGTCCTCTGCTGGCGGTTACGGCTGCGCAGATGAAGCAGATTGATGGGGGAACTCAGCAATTAAGGGAAATGGCGCAAGTTGACAACAGACCTCTTTTATTGATACTAGGAACGGGTTGGGGGCTGCATCCTCAGGTCTTGGAAAGAGCAGATTTTAGGCTAAAACCTATTTACGGTTCGGCTCAAGATGGGTACAATCATCTCTCGGTTCGCT
Source organism: Bacteriovoracales bacterium (assembly GCA_007117175.1). GTDB lineage: Bacteria > Bdellovibrionota > Bacteriovoracia > Bacteriovoracales > Bacteriovoracaceae > SKGZ01. Next base: position 11,068 of record SKGZ01000012.1, read on the forward strand.
CAGCTGCTGCCTTGTATTGTGGCGCTTTAAGTGAAGAGAGTTTGTTTTAAAAGAATATTGAAATAAGAGAGTAAGGAGTCGATCATATGAACTTAATTGATCAAATTAACAAGAAAAGTCTTAATCCTAATGTTGAAAAGTGGGATAAATTTCGCACCGGGGACACTGTGGCAGTTCACGTGAAGATTCCCGATGGCGATAAATTTCGTATTCAAGTTTTTGAAGGAACCTGCATTGCCATGAAAGAAAAAGGTGGGCTGAATGGAAACTTCCGAGTCAGAAAAATTTCTTCTGGCATGGGAGTAGAGCGAGTTTTTCCTTTTCACTGTCCTAACGTGGAAAAAGTCACTGTTGTGAATCAAGGAAAATCAAGACGAGCTAAGCATTTCTACCTTCGTGATCGCAAAGGTAAATCTGCTCGTATTGCTATTGATTACACCCAAAGAAACGATTAATTTCTTGTTTGGATTTTCAACTAGAAAAATCTTTACTCTCTGAACATCAAAATTGTCAGCATGTTATTGGTTGTGATGAAGTGGGGCGCGGCCCTTTAGCTGGAGAAGTGTTGGCCGCGGCTTTTAGTCCTAGTAATTTCTTCATTGAAAACTCTCAGCACTTATCGCTAGCCGATAGTAAAAAAACAAGTGCCAAGCAAAGAGCAAAAGTTTTAAATCTTTTGCAGTTTTCACTGCCTTGCCTGGAAGTATTTCAAAAGGTTGATTGCTTTACTCAAGAGTCAATTTGGGGCAAGGCCGCACTGTCCTGGGTGAGTGCTGCTCAAATTGATCAGATCAATATCTTGCAGGCCTCGCTGTTGGCCATGGAAAAAGCAGTCAAATGTCTCAATCCACAATATTCACTGATTCTCATTGATGGCAATAAGCGTCTTAACTGTGAGATTTCAACTTGTTATCAGTATCCAGTGGTGAAAGGAGATGCAAAGAGTGCGGTGATTGCCACTGCTGCTATTTACGCCAAGCAGGCCAGGGATCAATTGATGGATTATTATCATCAACAGTACCCCCAGTATGGTTTGGCCCAGCATAAGGGCTACCCAACAGCAATGCACTTAGATCGTTTAAAAACTTATGGACCATCGCCTATACATCGCCAAACATTTAAAGGGGTCTCTTTTTGAACAAGAGGTTTCTGTTTTACTACACTGTCAGGGAATCGCCTGTCTCATTTCTCCGCTTTTTCTTCGCCGCTATGGAGCGGGGCAGGTGGATATGGCCCTCTATCATAGACAGACACAAAGTTATTATCTCTACGAATTAAAATCCCACTCCATGGAGTTATCTTATTCTCAGCGCACTAGGCTCAGGCAAAGTGTGGCGCTGCTGGCCCATTTTCTGCAAAAACCGGTGATATTGAAGCTGTGCACTAAAAATTCTTTGCAAAAGAATGGCCTCTTGCTAAGCTAAATTATGCGCAAAACTTTATTGTTCATTGCCCTTATGATCACTTTCCAGTTTCAGAGCCTAACTGCTCGAGCTGATTTTCCTCCTAAGCTTAAGGCAACCTTAATTATGGCAGGTTACGGTGCTGCCGGTGGTGCCTTGATTGGGGTAGCGGCCCTTGCCTTTGATGGTAAGCCTAGAGGGATTGCCCAAGGTGCTTCGCTGGGCCTATATGCAGGTCTTCTTTTTGCCGCTTATATTATTTATTCTCACAATAATCCTTACCAATACCAAGAGTATTACGATGATCCTTATTCTCCCTATGATTCAGGGCCAGCTCCCGCAAATCCTGCTCCTAGAGGAGGGGGGGGAGATGATTTTTTCGTAACCATTCAGCGAAATCAAATTTTAGAAAAGAGTTATGAGTCTTTAGAGAAGATCGAAGAATTTTCTGGAATCAATAATAATAAATTTCAAGTGCAAGTTCTTTCTTATCGATTTTAAGTAAGAAATTCTTCTGCAAATACTTCAAATGGTGTCACTTCGATTCCCTCAATGACTCTTTTTTCTTTCTCAAAACAAACACAAATATATCTTTTTAATTTTTTTTCCTCTTGGAGGGCCTTGAGACCTTTTAAATCATGAGTATGAATTGTTTTTTTGGCCTTAACTTCAATGGCCATTTGCTCATTAAGTATAAAATCGACTTCAAAACCTGAGGTTGATCTCCAGTAATGGATTGTTCCAGTACCAGTGTAGTCGATTTTTGTGATCAGTTCATGAAAGAGATAGGCCTCAAATGCCTGTCCGTATTCAGGTGTTCCGGAGCCGACGACTCTTCTATTTTGTAAAAAATGAGCAAGGCCTAAGTCAAAAAAATAAAACTTTGAAGTCTGGATTGCTTTGCGAGTTTTACTTTTTTGCCAAGCTTCTAATTCGTAGGCAATTAAGGTTTCTTTTAAAATTTCAAAATAGTTTCGCAACGTAGAAATTTTAACTTCCGAATCAGATGCAATTTGGGAATAATTAATCATTTGGCCATTGCAAAGGGCAGCAACTTCTAGAAAACGACTAAAAGCAGGAATATTACGAGTTGCTCCTTCAGCTGCAATTTCAGTTTTTAAGTAATCTCCAACATAGGCATCTAGATCTTCCCACGGTGAATCAGAGAAGTAGATGGAAGGAATAAGCCCAATTGTGAGAACTTTTTTTAAGTCAAATTCATTTGCTAACTCCAATCGAGTAAAGGGGTGTAGAATCTTTGAGCGAGCCCGTCCTCCAAGTAGATTGATTCCTTGTTTTCGCAATTTTTTTGCACTTGAACCTGTGAGTAAAAAATTGATTTTTTTCTTTTCAATTAAGTAGTGAACTTCATTGAGTAGCTCAGGCAAGCGCTGAATTTCATCAATAATGATTAACTCCTCCTCGCCAGTAACTTCTTCACGTAGGCGCTCTGGTCGAGCACTATACTTGCGAAAATTTTCAGACATGAGTAGATCAATAACCTTATGATTTGCAAATTGTTGTTCGATGAGTGATGTCTTACCTGTTTGTCTTGGCCCAAATAGAAAACAGCTTTTTTTCTCTGTGGCGTTTTTGATATTCAATAGTCGTTTGATTTGCATAACAACTATGTTAACACATATCATGATATTTAACAATAGAGTTGATGATTATCAGCAAATATTGATTTAACTTATTGAAATCTCAATTTTCAAAGGTTCTCTTACGATTTCCAAAATGGATATTAAGCGATCTGGTTTCATCGCTATCCATATCGAAGCTGTTCATAATTAAGCTGGCCTCTTCAAGACCATAGAGTTTAAAGACGCGAACAAAGTCCGGATCGACATTAGAAAGAGTAATTTTTTGTCGGCATTGTTTTTTTATGATCTGCAAAGTTTCCACAAAGTGATTGATTCCCGATGATCCAATAAACTCCATTCCCGCCATATCAATTTGAATTTGTGCCTCTGGGTAGTGATCGATTAACTCTGTCAGCTCACTTCGAAGAGGGATTGTATTGTCATAATTAATATCACCTTTCATTTGTACGATGATATTTCCCATTGAATCTCTCATAATTTCTGCTTTAATGGACATAGTTCACTTCCTTTTTTCAGCTAAACCTAGGAATTATCCTATCATAGGAAAAGGAAATGAATTGAGAGGGGGAAAAAAGTAATGGGTCGACTCATTCTTTTAACATTACCGGTGGGCAATTTATCAGACATCACTAATCGGGTAAAGACCGCCTTAACTGAGGGTGAAGTCTTTGCGGTGGAGGACACTCGTAGTTTTAAAAAATTACTACAATTATTATCCATTGATTATTCTGATAAATTCATTCAGTCTTTTCATGAGCACACTCAGGATTTTGAGTTTTGGTTGCAAAAAATGCAAAAAACAGATCTTTATCTTTGCTCTGAGGCGGGTAGTCCATTGATTAGTGATCCGGCCTATCCATTGATTCAATTAGCTCTGGCCAATGAAATCGAAATTGACAGTTATGGGGGAGTCAGTGCCCTTAACTACGCCCTGGAACTCTGTGGTCTGCCTATTCAGCCTTTTACTTTCTACGGATTTTTATCTCGAGAGAGAAAGAAAAGAAATGAAGTCTATCTCAAACTACAAGCAGGGGGGACCTTCTTTTTCTTCGAATCTCCCCATCGCATTGAAAAAACAGTCAGTGAACTAGTGCAATTATACCCTAAGGCGCAATTGGCCATTTGTAGAGAATTGAGTAAAAAGTTTCAACAGGTATGGCGCTTTGCTGCCAAAGATTGGGCCAAGATACAATCACAATTAATCACCAAGGGAGAGTTTGTTTTAGCGATCAGTCTGCCAGCACAAGAACAGCAGCAGCAGCACTTAGAATTGCTGGCCCAAGCAGTTTTACACTCAGGTGGCCAAAAAAAAGATCTGGCCAAATTACTGGCCGAGATCCTGAATTTAAAGTCCAAAGACGTTTATCAGAAGTTAGTTTAATTATGACGTTTTTTCTCTTTTAAAAAAGCAGCCCCTTGAGGAGCTGCTTGTGGATCATTTGAGGTTATTCGCTAACAGTAAAGGAAGTAATATAATCATCTCCAGGAAAACCATCACCATTGCCATCGAGGTGATTGCCAAAGGCATCCTTAAGGGTGGCAGCAGAAGCGATGAGGCGATATTCTCCTGCTTCAAGCTCTGGTGTTTTAAGGCTGATCACGTTGGTTCCAATGAAGTATTCTTCAGGAACTTCTAAAGGAATGACTTGCTCGCCTGAGTCACTGACTTTGACTAAACGAAAGCTTTCAGGGTTAGTGATTGAGTCAGCGGTGAAAAGTCTTTTAGACTTTAACTCAATTTCAGTCACCCCTGCAGAGAGTTGTCGTCTTTCCAGATTGGAAAGCAGACCAGTAAAAGTAGGGGGAGAGAAAGTGTCATGCAATGAGTTTAAAGAATTGACTCTTCCACTTCCTAACTCATTGGCAAAGCGATCGGCATTGATGGAATCGATATCATCACTGGCCATATAAAGTTTAGTTGCCACCTGCTCCATGGTCCAGTCTGGGTTGTGTGACCAAATCAGAGCAGCCACGGCAGCGGCATTGGGAGCGGCCATAGATGTTCCTGAAAAGCGACGATAGCCGTTATTAATGGTGGAGAGGATGTCACTGCCGGGAGCAGAGATATCAATTTTAGGTCCATAGTTACTAAAAGAGCTGCGACGATCAGCGTTTCCTTGCTGGGCAAGTGTGCTGGCCACAAATAAGACCTTGTCATTTTCTGCGCGAAGAGGAGAGCGTCGATTATTATTACCTGCAGAATTAAAAACAATCACTTGGTTCTCATAGGCGTAGTCAACGGCTGCTTGATAGACAGGGTTGCGGGCCATACCGTCCACATTATAACTTGTATTGATAATTTTAGCTCCATGATCAACTGCCCAAGCGTAGGTTTTAGCCACTAATGAAGCTGTCCAGGAACAGCCAGGTCCATACCAGCGCAGTCCCATGATCTTGGCATGAGGAGCAACACCAGCCCCTCCTACATTATTATTAATTCCAGCGGCAATGATTCCTGCTACGTGGGTTCCGTGGTTATCGCTAGTGCGAACAGGGCTGGGATCAGTGCGGTCGTGACAAAAATCCCATCCTTTAAGCTCACCTTCTTGCCATATTTGATCGCGAAGGTCCTCATGCTCAATGGCCACACCATCATCAGTCACGGCCACAATGATTTCGCTGGCAGGATTGTGTAGACTCCAGGCAGGAAAACTTCTCATGACGTTGTGATGATCTTGGTTTCTCAGTTCTGGATCATTGAAGGGAAAGGGAACAAGTTCTCTGGGGTCACCGATGAACTCCTCATCAGGGTGAGACCACAGAACATTCTTGTCGATCATTAAACTCTCTTTGGCTTCTACCAAGATCAAGGTTTCAAAGCCGTTTTCAACTTGTCGGCTCAAAATAACTTCTTTGGCATTTTGATAGTCAAGGGGAAGCTCACTGACATCTTTGATTTTAGTCTCGGTTTTGATTGCCATGACTGTTTCGTTGGTCGGTTGAGATTTGACCTGAAAATCTTTTTGGTTTTGTACCCATGCGTGGGTGTTGATGGAAAAAATTGCAAACAATAAAATTGTTAAGCGGGCCATCCTTAGCTCCTTTGTTTTGTTGTCGTTCTAGTATTATAAAATTGAAAAAATTCAATAGGGAAAAGATTTCCGCAAAGGGAGAGAATTTGTTAGAAATACTCGGAGTTAATAACTCAGTTTTAGCCGGTAATTGGCGTAGAGAGTGCGTTTGAGCTCAGCAGCAAATTCCTTAAGAGGTGCTTGAAGTCTAGTTTTTTGTCCCTGTAGATAGAGCTCTACTTCTTTTCTCAATTCTTGCAAGCTGATTTCTAGTTCTTGACAAAGTTGCTCGGCGCGTTTTTTGAACCTATGGTCCTTTTCCCAAAGATCATGAAAAAGTCGTATGACTTCATTTTTCATAGTTCTAGGGGTGAAAGCGTTGAGAATAGTGGCCAGTTTTAATTTTTCTAAAATAATCAGATAGCAATAACCAATGTCAAATTCAAACCAACGATGACGGAAAGAACAACTTTTAGGCTTGGCGTGATGATTATTATGATCCAGTTCGCCACAAATGATAAAGTTTAGCAAAAAGAGAAAGCCAATATTGCGGCTATTATCACTGCATTTGTGATTGCGGTAGCCAAGATAATGGGCAAGAGCATTGACTCCTCCGACAGCAAAGAGTGGTGAAATTAAGAAATTGAGAGCCGATAACAGCGTTCCCCAGGCAGGACCTAAAAAGAGTAGGTTGAAAAAGGTCATGATACAGGGACCAAGCAGCAGGTTATTTTCAAAAAAACGTTCCATTCTATTAAGTTTGATATTATTGCGGATGTTGACAACGGCAGGTTCTGACTTTGCCTTAGAATAGTCAAAGACTCCTAAAGTAAAAACGCGCCAAAAACCTTTTTGGACGGGGCTATGGGGATCTTTTTCTTGATCGGAGTGAGCATGGTGATAGAGATGAACGCTGACCCAGTCTCTTTTTCCCATACTAGTAATTAACCAAAGCCAAGTTTGCATGGCAAGATCAACGATTGGGTGAATCTCTACACCGCGATGAGTGTGGTGGCGGTGAAAAGATAAACTCATAGCGCTAATGGTGAGATGGGCCATAATGATCATATAGAGCAAAATCTTAACTAGA
>SKGZ01000154.1 GCA_007117175.1 Bacteriovoracales bacterium
ATTTGGTTAAAACATTATGAGCAAGGAGTAGCCGAAAATATTGACCTGACTCAGTATAATTCCATCCGAGATATTTTACAGCAGTCATTTTCCCGTTTCGCTCACCAGCCCGCTTTTCATAATATGGGTAAAACCATTAGTTTTCAGGAGCTTAAGGAACTAAGCCTAAAGTTTGCCAGTTATTTGCAAAATGATTTGGGTCTGAAAAAAGGCGACCGGGTCGCGTTAATGATGCCCAATATTCTCCAGTATCCCATTGCACTTTTTGGAGTTTTGCAAGCGGGCATGGTGGCGGTCAATGTTAATCCGCTTTATACCGCTAGAGAATTGGAACACCAACTGAAGGATTCAGGTGCCAAGGCCATCGTGATTTTTGCCAATTCAGCTCATTGCCTAGAAAAAATTGTGATGAAGACTTCTGTCCAGCATGTAATTGTGACTAATATTGGTGACCTACTAGGATTTCCCAAGTCTTTAATTGTGAACTTTGTTCTGAAATACATTAAAAAGATGGTTCCCCATTGGAATCTACCGGGAGCAGTGATGTTCACAGAGGCGCTGATGAAAGGTGATGCTAGCAAGGTGCAATTACCGGAAATTCAAAGAGATGATATGGCCTTCTTGCAATACACTGGGGGGACAACTGGTGTGGCAAAGGGAGCTGTTCTTACTCATGGAAATATTATCGCCAATGTATTGCAGGCTAAAGAATGGATTAAAAACTTAATTGAAGATGGTAAGGAAGTGATTATTACTCCTCTGCCTCTTTATCATATTTTTTCACTGACTGCTAATTGCTTAATTTTTTGTTCCATAGGTTCACTCAATGTTTTAATCACCAACCCTCGTGATATTGCTGGGTTTGTGAAGGAATTAAAAAAGTGGAAATTCACTGCCATTACCGGTGTCAATACTCTTTTTAATGCACTTTTAAATAATAAAGAGTTTCGAAAATTAGATTTTACACCGCTTAAAGTCACTTTAGGAGGAGGGATGGCCGTGCAAAGAGCAGTGGCGCAAAGATGGAAGGAAGTGACTAAAAGACCACTGATTGAAGCCTATGGATTAACGGAAACTTCTCCTGCAGCCTGTATCAACCCAATGAACTTAAAAGAGTATAATGGCTATATTGGTCTACCTATCTCTTCAACTGATTTGGCCATTAAGGATGATGAGGGCAATGATTTAAAACCAACAGAAGTGGGGGAGATTTGTATTCGCGGTCCGCAAGTGATGCATGGTTATTGGAATCGCCCCGATGAAACTGCCAAGGTGATGACTCCTGATAATTATTTTAGAACCGGTGATATTGGATTTATGACCAAAGAAGGTTTTGTCAAAATTGTCGATCGTAAAAAGGATATGATTTTAGTTTCTGGCTTTAACGTCTTTCCCAATGAGATTGAAGATGTAGTGGCGCAACATCCTAAGGTTTTAGAGTGTGCAGTCATTGGAGTGCCAGATGATAAGAGTGGGGAAGTGGTTAAGATCTTTGTCGTCAAAAAAGATCAAACACTGACCAAAGAAGAGATTCAAACTTATTGTCGCGACAATTTGACCAATTATAAGGTTCCCAAAATTTATGAATTTCGCGATGAATTACCTAAATCCAATGTGGGTAAGATTCTTCGTAAAGATCTCAGGGCCAGTGCTTAGTAATTCGCCACTAGCGAGATGGTAAGAATTCGATCGTTGGAGTACTCAAATCCCCTGGCCTGAAGAGTGTCATCATAGCGGATAGTGTAAGATGTCTTCATGGTAAAGGTGCTATTGATATTTGCATTAGCGGAAGCTTCAATTGTCAGCATATCTCTGTGATCATTTCCATGGGTTTTGGCCCATTCAGTGCTTAACATAGTGAAAAAGGTTTTGCTATGTTCCCGTGAATTTTGAATAAAAATTCTAGACTGGTGAGAGCCATTGTCCACATCGTCAGCCACTACCCTTTCCTCATATTGGTATCGATAACCAAATTCTAATAGTAAAAAGTTACGATCATTGGCTTCTTTTTTAGGAATAAGATAAAAAGCAGTACCAATATCAGTATTAGTCCTCCATTCATAACCCATAAAGCGGTTACCTTCTACTTTTTGTGATAAGACAGAGTCCCAGCGCTTGGCAAAGGTGCGCTTCCAGCGAAATTCACTCATCCAATTTCGAAGGTTGAGCTCATCATTGGCCTTACCGTAATAATAATGGCCTCTGGCAATATAAAGACTTTTACCTTTATTGAGTTCGCTTGCATGTTTGCCAAAAAAGGTCATGTTCTGAGTATTTCCTCTCGCTTCAGTTAAACCCAGCTCAGATTCATTTCTAACATTACTACGAGCAGACAGTGAGAGAAGTATTAACAAGAGAGCAATAGTTTTCATTGTATATGATCCTTTCTTTTGAGAAAATAGACTGAAGAAGTTAATATAGTGAGAAATAAGATTTTCCGTCAAGGATCAATATGAATAATTTCTCACACAATTTTCTGTCTCATAAGGTTCAAAATTTAGCAGAATCAGAAACACTGGCCATGGCACAGCTAACCAATGATTTAAAATCCAAAGGGGTCGATGTCATCAACCTTTCTTTAGGAGAGCCAGACTTTCAAACACCAGCCTTTATTTGTGAGGCAGCCAAGACTGCCATTGATGAGGGACATCATGGCTATACACCGGTGGCAGGAGAGTTAAAGCTTAGGCAATTAATTGCTGAAAAACTAAAGCGTGAAAATCAGATTCATGTCACTGCTCAGCAGGTGGTGGTTTCTACTGGAGCCAAGCAGTGTATTGCCAATCTATTAATAAGTCTTTTAAATGATGGAGATGAGGTGGTTCTGCCTGCTCCCTACTGGGTTTCTTATAAAGATATGGCACAATTTTTTGGAGCCAAAGTAGTGGAAGTTCCCTCTCGCTTAGAAGATGATTTTAAAATAGATGCAAAAACCTTGGATGAGTATTTAAGTGAGAACAGTAAAATTTTTCTTTTTTCTAATCCTTGTAATCCTTCTGGAACGCTCTATTCTAAAGAAGAATTAGAATCACTGCTAAGTGTGTTTGAAAGGTATCCTAATCTGATCATCATTAGTGATGAAATTTATGAATACATTCGTTTTGAAGACAATTTTTGCTCTTTAGCGAGTTTTCCTACAATTGCGCAGAGGGTGGTGACCGTTAACGGTTTATCCAAAGGCTTTGCCATGACGGGGTGGCGTCTAGGCTATCTAGCAGCTCCTTTAGAGATTGCAAAAGCTTGTAGCAAAGTTCAAAGTCAAATGACCTCAGGAGCGAATGCTCCTACTCAAAGAGCAGCAATGGTAGCGTTAAGAGCTGATGGTTGGCGTGAGACTCAAACTATGCGTGAAGCTTTTCGTCAGCGCAGAGATCACTTGATCGCTTTATTAAGTGCCATTGAGGGGGTCGAGTTCAATTGTCCTCAGGGAGCTTTTTATCTTTTTCCCCGCATTGATTACTATTTGGGCAAAAGCTATAAGGGAAAAGTGCTTTCTCACTCCAAGGATTTAGCCTTATATCTATTAGAAGAAGCTCATGTGGGCTTAACTCCGGGGGGGGCTTTTGGTTGCCCTGAACATATTCGACTCTCCTATGCAGTGGAAGAAAATGTTTTGACAGATGCAGTGCAAAGGATTGATCGTGCCTTAAAGCTTTTACAGTAAAGGAAAAACTTATGAGCGAAAGAAAAAAATACCTAACAGGAATTAAGCCCACTGGAATGCCTCACCTTGGAAATTATTATGGTGCGATTAGACCAGCTTTGGAGTTTAGTCAGCAGACCAGAGGAGATTTCTTTTATTTTATTGCCGATTATCACTCCTTAACAGCGCAAAAAGATCCAGAGAAAAATCGTCAATCTGTCTATGAAGTGGCAGCCACATGGCTAGCCTGTGGACTTGATCCAAGTCAAGTGACTTTTTATCGGCAAAGTGATGTGCCAGAAATTTTTGAACTCAATTGGATTTTGGCCTGTCATACTCCTAAAGGAGATCTTAATCGTGCTCATGCTTATAAGGCGTTAACTCAGGAAAATAAGGAGCGGGCAGCAGATGAGGATCAGGGGGTGAACGCAGGACTGTTTACTTATCCTGTTCTCATGGCCGCTGATATTTTACTCTTTGATACTGATTTTGTGCCTGTAGGAAAAGATCAAATTCAGCATGTGGAGATGGCTCGCTCAATGGCCCAAAGAATCAATCAACATTACCGCTCTGAATTGCTGGTTGAACCACAAGAAGTATTAACTGCCAGGGGAGGAGCTTATATCCCCGGTTTGGATGGCAGAAAAATGAGCAAAAGCTATGACAATACTATTGGATTATTTTTACCAGAAAAAAAATTACAAAAAATGATTAATAAAATCGTGACTGATTCCACCCCACCTGAAGAACCTAAAAAAACAGAGGATTCAGTTTTATTTGAACTTTTCGCGGCAACTGCTAATGATTTAGAAGTGCAGGAGATGAAGCAACGCTATGAAAAGGGAATTAGCTGGGGGGAAGTGAAAGTAGAACTCTTTAGAGTCATTAATAGGGAGATTACCCCTTATCGTGAAAGATTTTATGAATTAATGGAAAAAACTGAGATCATTGATGAGCACTTAGCACTTGGCGCACAAAAGGCCAGAAAAATTGCTCAGCAGAAAATTTTACTTTTGCGTCAGTCCCTTTTGGGTTAAGAGGTAAGTGCTGGCCTTAAGCAGTCTTTCTTCAATGACTTGCCATTTTTCATCTTCTTGCTCTTTTTGTTGATAGTACAAGCAATCAATATTTTTTTGTTCACTTAAAATACGAAGCTGGTGATAGAGCTCTCTTGCTGCCAAAATAACGTCATCGCTTAAATCAATTTTTGCAGCGTTTTTAAATCTTTCATGTATTTTATTCTTGTCAGTGCCACTCCGGCAAAAAATAACAGGTTTATTGGGTTGATAATGATCTTTTAACTGCCCGGGGGAATGATTGAGAGCTTTCTTATCATTGACCTGGTAATTGATTTGGTTTTTAAGTAAGAGATGGGCGATCTCTGTCAGGCTGATCATTCCCAGACGATAGAGAGTGAGTTGATAGCTTGCTCCCTCCTTTTGTACACCAAGCACTGTCGACTCCAGCCCTACCGTACACGCACCACCGTCCAGTACAGGAATAAGCTCATTGAATTCACTCAGAACATGTTGAGCACTTGTAGGGCTAGTTTTGCCAAAGTAATTGGCGCTAGGTGCGGCTAGGGGAAGTTGTAATTTTTCAATAAGATCTAGAGTTAGAGGGTGGTTCGGACAGCGAAGACCAACGGTATTGGCTCCGGCAGTAATCAGTGGATTAATATCTTTAGCTTTTTCAACAA
>SKGZ01000135.1 GCA_007117175.1 Bacteriovoracales bacterium
GGTGAATACCGAAAAGGACTTTGAACCCCTTTATGTGATTCCCAAAGGCAAGGCGGCCAAGGTGCGGGAGCTTAAATCCTACTTAAAGAAAGTCGATGTGCTCTATCTGGCCACCGATGAGGATCGAGAAGGAGAGAGTATTTCTTGGCATATTTTAGAGCTTTTGAATCCTAAGGTGCCTGTTAAGCGCATGGTCTTTCACGAAATTACTAAAAAGGCCATTGAGGGGGCACTGAAAAATTGTCGCGATGTGGATATGAAGTTAGTGCGCGCCCAAGAGACTAGACGTATTTTAGATCGTCTTTATGGCTATACCCTTTCACCATTAATTTGGAAAAAAATTGCTTATGGTCTTTCTGCCGGCAGAGTACAATCCACTGGCCTGAAAATGATTGTCAATCGTGAAAAAGAGCGTATGAAATTCGTGAAATCTCATTATTGCTCTTTAAAATCACAATTAGAAAAAAGCAAAAAGAGTTTTGAAGCTCGTTTAGTGGAAGTGAATTCTAAAAAATTGGCCATCGGTAAGGACTTTGACCCCGACACTGGAAAGTTGGCCAAAGATCGCCAGAGTAAAGTGGTTGTGCTGGAGCCTAAAGAGGCGCAAGAAATTATTAAAAATCTTAAAGGTAAGAAGTTAACTGTTCGTTCTATTGAGTCGCGAGAGTCACAAACTCAGCCCTCTGCTCCCTTTATTACCTCGACCTTGCAGCAAGAGGGGATTCGCAAGCTTTCACTCTCAGCAAGAGAGACTATGCGAGTGGCGCAAAAGCTCTATGAAAATGGATTGATTACTTATATGAGAACTGATTCTCCTAATCTTTCCCAAGAGGCATTAGATGGTGCTCGTCGCAGTGTTGAGGTTCTTTACGGTAAGGATTATTTAAGTGACTCGCCAAGAATATTTAAATCTAAGTCTAAGGGTGCCCAAGAAGCCCACGAGGCCATTAGGCCTTCAGGATCAGACTTTGTTCACCCTCAAGACACTGGGTTGACTGGCAAGGAAAAAGCGCTCTATGAATTGATTTGGAAGAGGACCTTAGCTTCTCAGATGGCACCGGCAATTAAAAAGCACTTAACTCTTAAGTTAGAAGAACAAGATTATCTTTTTGTGGCCAATGGAACGCAAATTTTATTCCCAGGATTTTTACGAGTTTACGTGGAAGGCAAGGATGATCCAGAGGCGGCTTTAGATGATAAGGAAGTGATCTTGCCTGAGATGAAAGAAAAAGAGCAAATTGCCATAGGTGATTTGGAATTGGGAACCCATGAAACTAAGCCTCCGGCACGTTTTACTGAAGCTAGCTTGGTGCAACGTTTGGAAAAAGAAGGAATTGGTCGCCCTTCAACCTATGCCAGTATTATTGGCACCATTCAAGAGCGTGGCTATGTCCGTAAAGAAGGGGGCGCGCTGATTCCTAGTTTCACTGGCATGGCGGTGGCACAATTATTGGAGAATAATTTTTCCCAATTAGTGGATTATAATTTTACTTCTGCCATGGAGAATAGCTTAGATGAAATAGCTGAAGGAAAAGTGGACTGGCTGGAGTATTTAAAAGATTTTTACTCTGGTCAAAAGGGTCTGAAAAAACAAGTAGAAGAGCAGGACAAGAAAATTAAGGCCGATGAGTCTCGCACTATCTTCTTAGAAAAATTAAAAAACAAAGTGGACATTAAAGTTGGCCGTTATGGACCCTATGTGGTTTCCAAAGAAAAAGGTTCTAAAGAAGAGGTGCACGCTTCCATTCCTGAAAATATTGCACCAGCGGATTTGACTGAAGAAAATATTCAAGAGTTGATGGAACTTTCTAAAAAAGGACCTGAGCCTATTGGAGTTGATCCTAAAAGCAAAAAAAATGTTTATTGCTTAGTGGGACGCTATGGTGCCTATGTTCAACTAGGAGAAGTGGATAAGGAGAGTAAAGAAAAACCCAAAAGGGCCAGCTTAACCCCCCCATTAAATCCACAGAATATTACCCTTGATGAAGCTTTAAAGCTTTTGGCCTTACCGCGGGTTTTGGGCAAGCATCCAGAGACAGGCAAGGTGATTCAGGCTAATAATGGTCGCTTTGGTCCTTATGTGGTGCACGATGGGGATTTTCGTTCATTGAAAAAAGAAGACGATCCCTATACTGTCGATTTAAAAAGGGCCTTAGAAATCTTAAATGCCCCCAAGGTGTCTTCTCGTGGAGCTCAACTCTTTAAGGAGTTTGGCAAACACCCTGAGAGTAATCGCAAAATAGCTGCCTATAATGGCAAGTACGGACTTTTCTTAAAGTATGGTACTAAGAATGTGGGACTGCCCGATAACCTCAGGGATGAGAAGATTATAGGAAAATGGGAATTGGGCGATGCAGCAAAATTTATTGATCAACAGAAGCTGTAACTTGACTTTTTCTGTTGTATTCCTTAGAATCTATCTTCGTTTCCACTGGTAACTAAAGTGAGTAATAAAAGTAGGAGTTTATGAAAAAAGATATTCACCCAGAGTACAGACAAGTTGTTTTCAAAGACATCAGTGCTGATTTTGCGATACTAACTCGCTCCACTATTAAAACCAATGAAACTATTCAATGGGAAGATGGTAAGGAGTACCCTCTTTATAAGGTGGATATTTCATCGGCTTCACACCCCTTTTACACTGGTCAACAAAAAGTTCTCGATACTGAAGGTAGGGTTGAGCGCTTTAAGAAAAGATACAGTCGCAAAAAATAATTTTCATCAAAAATGTTCTATATCCTCTATGGAACCCAAACTGGCAACGCTCAAAGAGTGGCCGAGTCTATTGCTGAGATGCTTGATCAAAATGAAATTGATCATCAGATCTTTGACATGTCTGAGTTTGAACCAGAACAATTCTTACAAATTTCAAAATTAATTATCGTTACTAGTACCTATGGAGATGGTGAGCCACCTGATAATGCTTATGAGTGTTATGAATGGCTTAAGTTCAACCAAGAGGATCTGTCTCATATGCACTATGCTGTTTTAGGGCTTGGTGACACTTACTATCCTCATTTTTGTCAGTGCGGAAAAGACTTTGATGAGTTTTTATCCAATGGGGCTGCCAAATCATTGATTGAGCGCATGGATTGTGACTTGTACTTTGAAGAAACCTTTCCTGCCTGGGGGGAAAAACTCATTCAGGCCATTTTGTCTCTTAATAAATAATTTTTTTCAACCCGAGATGACTTTGTAAAACACTGAGTATTTGCTTAGGTCCTTGGATGTGAATATAAAGTGAGCTTTCAGTGACGATCACCACTCCACCGAGTTGGTGACCCCAGTGGGGAGGGCTCCATTCATAAATCACTTCATCTTGCTCTTGGCTGAGTTTTTTTGGGCGATAATTGAGACTGGCTAGAGATTGATTTAAACTTTTTTTATAGGATGACAAGGGGATTAAAGGTTCTTTATTGCTACTGTCTACCTGAAATTCTGACAAGGGTTTTTCTCTTCTGATCTGAAAATAACTAAAGAAAAAAAGAGCACTACAGAGAATCAATGCTTCTAGCCAGCCACTGGGACGTTGAAGCAGAAAGGTTAAAATTGCACTGGCAAGGAGCCAAAAAATAAATGCAAAAAACAGAAAAGGTTTCATAAAAATTCCAGAATCAGGTTTGTCACAAAGAGCTAAAGAGCCTAGAATAGGTTATCTTAACTTTCATCATTTTAAAAAGGTAGGTTGAAGGCATGTTTAAGCAAGTTCTTTCTTTATTATTTTTCATATTTTATCTCAATGCAGACCTTCATGCCATGTCTAGTGAATCACCTAAGGAAGTGAATAAAGAAGAGGACTTAACCCCGGATTTAGATGAAGAACAGGCCCGTGTGATGATGATTGGAAGGATTCTTCAGCATTATCTAGAGAGTTCGCACTTTTCTGGCAAGACTATTGATACAGATCTTTCTAAACAAGCTTTTAAGATTTTTGTTGAGCGCATGGACTATGGTAAGCAATTCTACCTTGATCGGGATGTTCAAGAATTAAAAAAGAAGGAATCAGAATTTGCTTCTCTTGCGATGATGGGGAAAATGGAATTAGTCGATCGCGCTTATGATCTACTAGGGCAAAGAGTCAGTTATATTGAAAATATTGTTTTTGAAACTTTAAAAAAACCAATGGATCTTTCTCGTAAGTTCAAAATTGAAACGGACGCTAAGAAGAGAAAGTATCTTAAGAGTCTTAAGGAGTTGGAAGAATTTTGGGTGGATCAACTGCATCTTGATATGCTTAATAAGTACTCCGAATTAAAGGATGAACAAGAGGGAGTTGAAAGTCTTAAAGATAAAAAGAAAAAGAAAAAAAAGGAAACCAAAGAGGAAAAAGTTGAAGTCAAATCCCCTCAAGAGTTAGAAAAAAGTGCTAGAGAAGCTGTTGTTAAGAGTTATCAGCGAATTTTTAAACGTTTAAAAAAAGAGAAAAAGGGTGAGCGAGTTGAACGTTGCTTTAATTCCATTGCCCGTGCTTTTGATCCCCACACCAATTATATGGCACCTGAAGATAAGGAAGACTTTGATATTGATATGAGTGGGAAATTAGAAGGAATTGGTGCGTTATTACGAGAAGATGGCTCTTATATCAAAGTAGAGAGGATTATACCAGGCTCTGCAGCTTGGAAGCAAAAGCAATTAAAAGAAGAGGATGTGATCTTAAAAGTTGGTCAAGCTGGTGAAGAGCCTGTGGATGTGGTTGATATGAATATCAATGAAGCAGTGAAGCTTATTCGTGGGAAAAAAGGAACGGAGGTTCGCCTAACAGTCAAAAAACCAAATGGTCTGATCAAAGTCATCCCCATTATTCGTGATGTTGTGGAGTTGGAAGAAGCCTATGCCAAGTCAGTGATTCTGCAAATGAAAGGTCATAAGGAGAAGGTTGGCTATATTCATCTTCCTAAATTCTATCGAGATTTTAATGATCGCAAAGGGCGCAATGTCACAGATGACACTAGACAGGCCTTAAAGGATCTCAAAAAACAAAATGTAAAGGCCATTGTTTTGGATATGAGAAATAATGGAGGTGGTGCCTTGAATGATGCCACCATGGTGACAGGATTATTTGTTAAAACTAACCCTGTCGTTCAAGTGAAGGATCATCGCAATCAAGTCGAGGTTTTAGCAGATGAGAATTCTCATATTGAATATGATGGTCCTCTGATTGTTCTGATTAATAAATTCTCCGCTTCTGCTTCTGAAATTGTCGCTGGAGCGCTGCAAGACTTTAATAGAGCAATTGTAGTAGGGGGGGCGTACTCTCACGGCAAGGGAACTGTTCAAGCGGTGATTGATCTTGACCCTTCGATTCCTCCTTTGGCCAGACATCTAA
>SKGZ01000240.1 GCA_007117175.1 Bacteriovoracales bacterium
CTTCCAAAACTTCTTTGAGTCTGTTCAAAGTAATCTTCTCGATCTGATAAAAAATCCAAAATCCACTGCACATCAATGTCTCCACTGCTTTCTTCAATTACTTTTTGAGCGTATAAAAAGCGTGACACCGTCTCTAGGTAATTACTATAACGGCCGTGGACATGTTGATCTTGCATGTTGGCACTCAAAAAATGATTACTTTGTCCCATCCCCGCACTGGCGATATTTCTTCTGGCCACTTGCATCTTTCTTGCACTGACTTCAATGGAGGCCATTTCATGATTTTTAGAATCACTTACTAAAATAGTCCATGAGGCCAGAGGTTGGACCTCTTTGACAATCGCAATGGCCTGATCAATATTTTCAGCTTCCATTAAAATTCTTTGCTGTAAATAAGGCATAATTTCTGAACGATTCCTGCCAGTGCGATAATTAAATGTGGCCGGATTCATTTGAAATAATGAAACTGCAATGCCGTGTTCATTATAACCACTAATTCCTCCAGGGAAAATAAGACCAGCGGTTCCAAAGCCCACAAAGGAATGCTTACCCTTGATCTTATGAAGGGCAATTAAAGGAGCGCGATTCCAAGTGTGAATCATGGAAGTTTGTTCTAAATTTCTAGCGTGAATCAGCTTGCCATCTTTGGTGCCATTTTTACTGGCAACGATGCCAGTGCAAGCAAATTTTCCTTTTAATCCATTTTTCCCAATCAAGAACGAGGCCATTTCGCTGACCATATTGCTGGTGACCACCACGCCACAGTTACTGAGAACTCTCATGGCCTCACTGGCCGTCCTTTCATCAAAGCGATGCAATAAACCATAAAAGATATTGCCAATTTCAATGCTAAAATTGGCCAACTCAAATTGCTCAAAACTATACTCCACATCTAAACCTTCTTTTTGCATGCGATGGCGATAGCCTTCAAACAGACCTTTAACTCCAGATTGGAACTCTCTGGAAAGAGACCTTCTCATCTGTCTCATGAAACAACGTTGCAGCCCCCCAAAGGCCGTTCTTGTCACCGGCCTAAATTCGGCTAGCGCCTTATCAAAGTTTTGTAAAGCTTCAGTCAGTGAACCCTCTGCAATTTGTTGCGCTAGGAGATAGCCATGGTGATAGGAGGCCCTTTCAAAGTTATCCGCTTCCAACTCCAGTACATAGAAATCTTTTTTTGTTTTTTGATGAAAGCCTTTGATTTCACATTTTTTGGCCACACTGTTTTCAATGCGCGCAATTTCCTGGCACTGCTTTTGCTCCTTGATAGGCGCACTGGCAGGTCCTCTTTGCTTGGCCGTGTGGGTGCAGCTCATCATTTGTAGCAGGGACATTATAAACAGTATTCTCATTCTTGCTTCCCTCTAAATAAATTACTAAGAAACTCCAAAGGCCCTCCTCCTGAAGAGGTCTCTTTGCCTTCGCTACGGTCACTGTTTTGTTTAGTGGCTTCACACATTTCTAATATTTTATCGTGTTCACATGCCGTACTGCGCTCTGCTGTTGATCTGTCAGACTGACCGTTATGATTTCTTAAAATATCTCGTGCCAGTCGATCCTGCCTTCTTGGGAGTGCTTCATTCATCATATCTTGGCAATCTTCGCGAGTAGGGACTGTTGGGGCAGTTACGCCATTTCTAGAATCGCATTCATACCTATTCGCCTTATTTGTAGTACATTGATAATAACTATGACATAATTCTTCAGCCTCCACATAAGGATCAGAATCTGCGTCTTCTAACTGTGAAGAGAGTTCCACAAGACAATTGGCCATGCTAGGATTTTGTACTCTTGTTAAAAGATCACTTATATTTTCAATAGAAGAAGACCTTACATTCCAACGTTTTAATTCTAGGCATGCTTGTCTTGCCGCCCCATCACGCTCCCCAATTGCTGCCATCGATTGATTAATAAACTCTCGACATTTTTCAATTTCACTTTGAATATCGCCAATTGATCGAGTATGGTTTTGCTCCATTTTTCTCAAATCATTTTCCACTTTTTGCACAATCTTTCTATTTTGATCTTCGATTTCTTTTTTGAGTGCTTCAAGGTTCTCTCGCATTTGTCTATAATTATCAGTAGGGCTAAGGGCGCTGATTTCCAGACCTTCAATGCCCAGTTCGTCTTTAAATCCTCGCTGGCTGGCGGTAAAGTCCAGTTGAGTGGGAATCCCCCCGGCGACTCCAAAAGTGTTTTCCAGTGCTCTGGCCTGATTGCGATAGAGGTCTTCCATACCTGAGTAAAGATTTTTTAATTTTTCTTCATACAGTTTTACTTTCTCAGTCAGACGATTATCCAATTGTTTGACTCGATTTTGCTTGATCTTAATCTGGCCATCTAAGTGAGCGTAACATGATTTAGCACTTTTATGGCAAGCCACTGCTTGATTAAAACAGAAGGATTTTGTGGGATCAAAGCTGTTTTCATTACAATTTTGTTTGCTGACCTGTTGAGCAGAGGACTCACAGGTGAGCATTTTGTCTTTTAACTCTTGGGCAACATCTCGCGCTAGGTTTTTTTCTGCTTGTTGAATTTTTTGACCTAATTGAGCAATATTAGCTTTGGCTGCCGCTAAGGTGACGCCATTTTCATTGGCCTTACTTTTGGCCTTTTTTTGGCAATCTTGGCGAAAGCATTGAAAGAGTTCGTCTACCGTCCATAAATGACCTGCGCCGCGGTTACAATAGCCTTGGTTGAGGCGAAGACGGTATTTTGAGCGCTGACCTTCATTGGCCAGTCGTTTAATTTCTCTTAAGCGCTGGTCCATGTCAGTGGTACTTTCTTTTTCAATGAGATCCATGATCTGATTGGCATAAACGCGGGTGTTGCGGCCTTGTCCACCCCCTGAGCGACGGGCATCGGGATCGTGAAGGGTAGAGAGAAGATTACTTAGTCCTGATTGATCAGAACTTGAGGCCATGGAGTAGAGGCATTGACGATCTTTTTCTGTCTCCCAGAGGCGAATAGATTTTTGTAGGTTGGAGGTATTAGAGCCAGAAAAAAGAGCTTTCTTAAGTTTGCTGTCTTCTGCAGAACTTCCTAAAGCTTTTCCGGCGATGTCTCGGTATTCGCGGTATTTAATTTGATAACGTTGTTGAGCTGATTGTAGCGCTGATTGGAAGGATGTTCCTTGCACTAAGCGAGCGTTCTGATCACTGGATCGAAATTGATCGGCATTGCCATTAGCAAAGTCAGTCAGGCTTGATTGTCTGAGCTTATTGGCCACATATTGAATGTTATTTTGAATATTCTTGGCCACATTGGCCGCATTCTTTTCAAACTCTTGGGCCTTGTTGAAGGTGGGTTTGTATTGGTTTTTAATTCCCATCAGTCCACCGCCACCATTTCCTTGAGTGGCCACTTGTTGGATGGTTTGGTTATCCATCATTCTGGGGCAATCGTTGGCCTGCATTAAGTTGGCAAAATCTGTATCGCGATTATTGCCATTGTAGAGCAGATCCCCTAGCTCTCGTAGTGGTTGTAGCTCGTTTTTTTCGATATCATCTCTAAACTCGGCATCAAATTTTGCCATTTTATTCAGCATCTCATCAATGGTTTTGATTCGTTGGGGGAGTTGTGAGTTTTCAAGTTTGTGCAGGTTTTCCCGCACACAACTGATTCCTCCACGGTAGCCTTCGATATTGCCTCCAGGCACTGCATCTTTACGGTATTCCTGCAGGTGGTTTTCTAGGATTGTTAAATAGCCATTGGCCGCTTGTAATTGAGCTTGATTAGGGCCGGGAGCCCCGATACAGCTATTAGCACTGGGGGGGATTGTCGGTAGCATTAGACAGGTGGGAAAATAATTATGTGGAACACGTTTAAGTGGTAAGCCTCTATGTGTCTGGTTTTGTGACATGGCCGATTGGACTCCTTTGAAGAGCTCCACTGCTTTGTCCTTAGCTTCACTTAAAGATTGAGTCTGACCATGAATAGGAAAAAGAATCAATTGTAAAATTAACACATGGCTAATGCATTGTTGTAAATGATAGTTTTTCATTTTTCTCCTCAACACCTTTTCGCCTTTTTAATGTCTAGACTTGAAATACCGAATTGATTAGTCGGGTATTGGTGTTTTTGATAGCAAAATTATTGATTTTACAGTTAAAATAGATTTATGGAAAAAATTTTTATAGTACAGCTGGCACAAGATCAGCAAGGACCAGTGAAAGAATTGGAAACTGTTTTATCTATCGGGCGATCGCAAGGTGATATGACCATTGATCATCCTGATGTTTCAACCCCTCACTGCACTCTCATCAATAATGGCGGTATTGTGGGAGTCATTGATCAAGGCTCTGAAAAAGGCACTTATATTAATGAACAAAAAATCCCGGCCAAAAAGTTAATTTTACTGATGCAGGATGACCAACTGAGTGTGGGCAGTGTGTCTTTGGTGATTAGTGAGAAAAAAGAGCAGCAGTCTGAAGAGCCCATACCAGAGATGGAAGAAGAATTAAAGCTTGAAGGGCCTTCTTTAGAGCAAAAGCCTTCAGAACCAAAAGAGGAGAAAACTCAGATCTTAACTCAGGCAGATTTGAAAGCCGAAGAGGCTAAAGAAAAAAAAGCAGCGACTTCAGTAGAAGAAGTCAAAAGTCCAATGGGGCATAAAAGTGATGTCTATGAAGAATTAGAGCTGACTGCAGTGAAAAAGATCAGTCCTGAGGTGCAAAGGGCCGGAGCCTTGATTCGCTTTTTTGCCTTTTCTTCAGATGTTCTGATTTCTTATTGGTTGTTAATGCTTTTTAAACAGCAGGGTTTCTTGTCGGCTCTCGAACCATTGGTGATGGTTTTTGAGTTGATGGCGCAAAGTGTGATGCCTTTACTGTCATTGGATTATGAGACATATCAGATCCATTTGAATATAGCTTTTTTGCTTTTTAGTACTTATTTATTCTTAAGAATTTTTTCTTCTTTGCTCTTTGGTGTTTCAGTAGGGCAATTGCTGGCAGGAATGAAGGCCAGTGGTTCTTTTGTTCGAGTGAGAAGTAGTGCTTTAACTCGCTCTTTTTTGGAGATTTTCACTAAGTTGACAGTGGTCACTGAATTGCCGGCACTGGTGGGAATGAAGACTTTAAAGGAAAAAATCACTCAGTCTGAGCTGACAGTGTATTCGAGGTCTTTATCTTTGATTGTAGCACCAGTTTCATTTTTAATCTTAACTTATTTTATTTTGTTTTCTTCTCTTCTTGAGATGACGACAGTCCCTGTGGATATTGAGCCGATTGCTAAAAGTTTTCCAGCTCAGGAACATTCAGGAGAGGGTAGAAAAGTAAAATCAAATTATTTTGCTTTTCAAAAA
>SKGZ01000199.1 GCA_007117175.1 Bacteriovoracales bacterium
AGCGAAAATAGAGATGCTCACTTAAGCTTGCCCGAAAGTGAAAATTTGATGAAAGTTTATCTTTTTCATAAAGAAGCTTAAGGGTATCCCCTGGAATGATATAAAAGGGTAATGAATCAATAAGATTGAGTTGAGGTTCGATAACCTCTAACAAAGCAAGAATTTGGTAACTGCAATTTTGTCTTAAATAATAGTAAGGAAAGCGGGCTTGATTGAGTTCCCATAGATGCAATAGTAAATCTTCTTTTTGCTGTAAGCTCAACTTTATGGGATAACTCCATAAATCTCGAGATTCAAAATCGTTATACTCTCGCACCTTATAATAATAAGCTAATGCGCTAAAAGTACCATCAAATCCACCAGTCAGTCCCAAGAGTGCGTAGACAAAAGGGTTATCAGTGGTGGCGTTAGCCCCGTAACTTACCCCAATATCTAAAAGCTCAAGGTGTTTGCCTTGGCGAAATCCATCATTTTTAGCTAAACGTAAAAAGGTATGACCGAACATGGAAGAAGCAGAGTCCAGATAATAAGATGAAAACACTAAATCCACTCGTATCAATTGGTAGTCATGAATAAACTCTTGCAATTCAGAACACTGAGACAAGAAATTGAGTGCTTGTAAATCTGGTAATTGTTTTGCTAGCCATTTGGCTCTCAAGGGAAAGCGACAAAGCCGCTCTAAATCATTTCTTTGAATGGCCTGATATAAGGCCGTTATTTCTGCCAGAGAATTTTTATGACCGATAGGTGAAAGAAAAAAATTTCCCGCCTTGGCTTCACTCTGATCAGCGCGATAATGTAAAAGTCTTTTCCACTGAGATTCTTCAGAAAGAGCTTCTAGGTGGGAATTGCCATAGGCGTGGGAAAGGATTAGTAATAAAAAAGGCCATCTCCCCAATAAGAATTTCATGAGGAGATAGCTTAGAAAAGATTAAACTAGATCACAAGATAATTTTGTATTTTTCAATAAAGATTTAATTTTTTGATCAATGACAACACTGTCTTCAGAGTTGAACACATCGGCAAAGTTTTTTTGCAAGGTTCCTGCAAACTCAGTTTCCTCATCACAACCATAAAGCTGAGAAAGTGCATTCAAACTCTCCCCTTGGCCACGAGCAGAATCATTGGTAAGTGAAACCTTATTGGCCTCAATAAAATCGACAGTGGATTTGCCAAAAACAGCAGAGCAATTGGATGTCCCAGAAGTCATCCCAAAAGTTTGTGATCCAGAAGATCCATTGGTCGTAGCTGCTAAAATTTGCACTCCACCTTTTTGCGAACCAAAGATCATTGACCCAAGACCACAGCCTGCCTCACCATAACCAGACTGAGCTCTCATTTGCGCCAGTGCATTTAAACTACAAAGACCTAGACTCAAGAGCGTCAACTTAATCAATTTCATTTTCTCATTCTCCTTGTTTGGGTTGAAAACCTATTTTGCCACAAAGTGCTCAATTTTCAATTGATTCTTTTTTGTGCCAATTCTCTTTCTTTTTGCAAGATAGCATCGGTACTAGAGATTTGTTGTAAATAAAACAACTCAATACCATAAGCACTGAATAGTCCCTGATCACACAACTGATTTTTTAACTCTGCTTTTTGACAAGCAATGTGTGTCATCTGCCATTGATCTTTGATGTGATAGGCTTCATGAAGCAGGCTACTTTTTTGTGCCCATGAGTTGAGTTGCATAAAGCTGTCATTAACATAAATTTTATGATCACCTGAAAAAGTGCAGGCAACCATCCCCTCTAGACAATGATAAGGGGAATAATCAATGGTATGAACTGCTTGCTTAAAAAAATCAACCCATGAATCTGCGCCAAGGTGCTCTTGCCATTGAGAGTTAAGATCCATTGATTTTAGCTCTGTCAGTAGTTCTTCTACTCTTTTGCTCAATTGTTGATGCACCTTATGATCCGAACTTCGAATCTCCACAAAAGAAACAGAAGATTGGTAGTGAGCACAACAAGTGCAAGTGAAAATAAAAAAGTAGACAAAGAATTTACTATTCAAAGCCTACGCTGCCCATGATTTGAAATTCCTTTTCTTGTGCATCCGCTTTTATTAATTTTAAAGCAAAATGAGTGCCAAGTTATTCTTTCCAAATATTAACTAGTTAACAGCAACCCAGTTAGTTTTTTGACTTAAAACAAAATCGCTCAGTCAATGCTTTGACTTAAAACTGAAGATCAGTGGTTAATAATACATTTCCCACAATAGGAGAATCGCTAATTGTGAGTACTTTACTCAAGACAATCTCCAAACTCACGGGCGCTAGATAGAGCAAAAAGCCATCTAGTTTCAGTCCGGTAAAATAAGCGGTAAAATCATCGTCACGATAGAGCTGGCGATCCACCACAAAGAAATCAGAGCGAAAGTATTCAAGGCCATTGAGCCAAGAAATATTGTGCACGGTCATTGGCAGTAAACCATTGCCCCAAAACGGTCTGGTGAAAACCCACTCACTCTTCAATTGAGCAGAAGCAATTTCATTGCCAAAGACATCTGAAAATGGGACAGCGTAAGAATTAAAAAAGTAATTTCCGTGAAAAAATGAATCGGCACCACCGCCATAGAGAATTCCTTCTCTAAATCGTCCACTCTTAAAGTACTTACCATAGGCTACACTTGGTCTTAAGTGAAAGTCATCGTGAAGGCGATAATGTTGATTAAACTTGGCCAAGACACCCCAGAAATCACTCTGCCCCACATCTGAACTAGAGTTTAAGACATTGAGTCGATAGGAGCTGGAACGATAACGATCTTTCACCTTTGGGTTATAGTGCATCAAACGAGTGGAATAACTCCAGGTTTGAAGTTGCCTGCTCCCAAATAATGGATCCACTTGTTGGCTCTCACTTCCACCAAGCCTTTGAATTAAAACTCCATATTGAAAAAAGGTTTGCCAAGAAACTCCTGCTTGAATTGTCTCCGATATATTATAAGCATCCGCCGCAAGGTTAGACTCTGCCAACATACGCTGATAGGAAAGGTCCATGGTGAAGCGATAGTAATTATAAGTATAACCGATTGTGCCAGTGTAAGGTGAGACCTCTGAAACACCTAGATTGTAATAACCTTCCAGATAAAAACTTTGCTTATTGAGTGGATCTGTTAAATTAGTCATCAATCCTAATGAGTGAATATTCCCACCAGAAAAATAATTGGCCAGCAAATAAGTAGGGCGCAAATAAGGCCAGCTATTATAATTTTGACTCTGTGTTAAAGAATCTTTGGCGCTCTTCTCTTCTGATTGCAACTCTGTGAATTCTGCTAGCTCATAAGGAGCAGCAGAGTTAATCTGCAATTGCCCACTTTCATTAAGCACTGGATTATAAAGAGGATCAAAACCACTTAATTTTTGCTCATCTTCATTTTTAGCAACTTTCCACAAAGCAGATTCATACCACAGACAATAGGCTTGCTCCTGCTCGGGAAAAACAAAAACTGTCTTTAAGTGGCTTGCAGGACATAAACTCTTAACATCCAGCATTTGACTGCTCATATCCAATGGATCAACTTGAATAAACTGCCGGCGAAATTGGTTAAATTGAGGATCTGCTGCCATGATCACAAACTGAGGCTCTTGTTGCTTAAGCTGATAAATCTGATCGATGGGATAATTGACTCGAAATCTCTTCCACTTGTTCCTTCGACTATTGATTAGCAGCACTGACTCACTCTTCATCTCTCGAACAATTCCCTTTCGTCCTTTATTTTCCACAATAATCGCCCAATCATTGGTTTGTACAAAACCGCGAAACCAATCAATCTTTAAATTCTTTTTTCTAATTTTTTGGCAAATCGACTTATCAGTTAATGGACAATCTTCTAAATTCACCTCTTCTCTCAGTTCCGCTACAAATTCATTGAAAACATCTTGAGCAGAGCGAGGTAAACATTTGCGCAAGGCCTTGCCTAAAGAAAGTGGTAGGTTTTTAGAATTTTGATGAGCAAGACACTTCATGGCCCCCGGAGAGTGCCTCTCAATAAAATCAAGGTAAAGCCCTCCTACCCAATAGGCCGAGTGACCAAATGGAAAATAGTGAGGATTATCAAAACAGTGGAAATCAGCGCAAAATTCTTGATCTTCAATAAAATTAAGTGCCTCTCTTCTAATCCAAGGGTGATGAACACGCCCTTGACCAGTAAAATAACTTTCGGCCCAAACGGCAATCCCCTCCAAAAACCAGCGGGGTTTCAGCCCTGCAAATTTAACAGAGGAACCAAAGACTTTTCGCAAACGATCCATATAACCATGAGTCATTTCTAAAGTTATAATATGCACATACTCATGGATCACCAAGACTTGCAACCAGTCAGAACCACTCACCAAACTCTGATAGCCATAGGGAGGAAAATCATTGAGGCGTATAGTATTGCGGGGAAAAACTAAAGCACTTCCATTGGCTGCGTTATAGGAGTCCACTACGATATGAATGTCCTCTTGTGGCTGGTAGTCGAAGTAGTGGTGAATCTTTGCAATATCATCCTCAAGGATCTCGATGACCCGATTGGCAAAAGCAGATTTATGAGGCGGGAAATGAACAAAAACAGTCAAGCTTTTTCCATTCTTATCTGCAAATTCAGTTTTTAAAGTTTGGGACTCTTCTCCCCTTAAAAAAAAGTCTTGAGTCTGGGCACTCTGGTGCAAAAAAAATAAAAAAAGTAAAAATAATGGAAAGAAGGCTTTCATCTTTTTTGACCTTTTGCTAAAATTGTTTTGTCAGTAAGAGATTAAGTTTCTACTATAGTAATCAAATGAATTAAGATTTGATACTTACTTCTAAAGGAGCAAAGAATGATGAAAGTATTTATGTCAAAAATGTTACTACTCTCAACGGTTTTCTTTATTGCCGCTTGTTCTTCCAGCAAGAAAGAGGCAACAGAGGATATGGCAGCCGATCTTGATGGGGGCTTGGACAATCAAGTGGGAACTCTAGAGCTTAATGGCTCATCGGACTTCAATACAGCAGGTCCACTTTCTACTGTTTACTTCCCCTTTGATTCTTCCACTATCACAGAAACAACTAAAGCGATCCTCGATGCTAACGCTGCTTTCTTAATTGAAAACGATAATGTCAGCGTACAAATTGAAGGCCATTGCGATGAAAGAGGTGGAATTCAGTACAACTTAGCACTTGGGGAAAGAAGAGCCAATGCTGTTCGCGATTATCTCATTGCTTTAGGAGTGCCAGGAAGCAGAATGAGCATTATTAGCTACGGTAAAGAAAAGCCCATTGAATTAGGAAGTAATGA
>SKGZ01000017.1 GCA_007117175.1 Bacteriovoracales bacterium
GATGTCATTCTTATTCGCCAGTATGTCACGGACCAACAGGATGTGGTGAATCAGCTTGCTGAAATTTTAAATATGCCGGCAGAAGAGATTCAGCAAGTCATACAAAAGTATTCCCATCAAGCTCGCTATCGCCCAATTATTATTAAAAAAAATATTTCTCACAGGGAGATGGCCTTAATAGAAACTAAAAATGATGAGCTACCAGGTGTTTTAGTTAATACTTTTATTAGTCGAGAATATAAAGACGATGAGGTTGGGGCTCATTTGTTGGGTTATATTTCTGAGATTAATCAGGATCAAATCAAGAAATTAAGGCAGCGAGACGGTGTTAATTATCGTTTTGGTGATTTTATAGGTCAATTTGGCCTAGAGCAAAAGCTAGATCGGTATATAAGAGGCAAGAATGGTTTAGAGTACGTGGAAGTAGATGCGCGAGGTCGGAGAAAAAAATACATTGAGGGTGAATACCTTTTTTCCGGAATCAAAAATATTGAGTATACACCTGGTCATAATGTGAGATTAACAATTGATCGAGACTTACAAAGAGAAGCGGCAAAAGCATTAGAAGGTGAAGCGGGCAGTTTTATAGCGATGGATGTCCATACCGGTGAAATATTATCAATGGTCTCTAGCCCTTCCTTTTCACCTGGTGAGTTTAGTCGAGGAGTTTCAAGTCAGCATTGGGCTTCTATTCGAGATAACCCACTCAAACCTTTGGGGGATCGCAGTATTCAATCTCACTATTCACCGGGTTCGACATTTAAAGTATTTACAGCATTGACAGCTTTAGGTGAGGGAATCATTGATCACAAAACAGAGTTTCAATGCTCTGGAAGGTTAAAACTAGGTAATAAGTCTTATCATTGTTGGAAGCAGTATGGTCACGGTAAAGTTGATTTAAATAAAGCGATACGCGAGTCGTGCAATATTTATTTTCAAAGGGCAGCTTTAAGCTTAGGTATTGACTCTATTGCCAGCTACGCAAAAAAATTTGGTCTAGGAGCTAAAACTGGTATAGAGTTACCGGGCGAGATTCCAGGCCTTGTTCCCACTGAAGAGTGGAAAATGAAATTCAATGGTATCCCCTGGCAAAAAGGGGAAACGCTTTCTTGTGCGATTGGACAGTCTTATGTCTTAAGCACACCTATCCAATTAGCAGTGGCCTACGCAGCTATTGCTAATGGAGGCAAAATTTTAAAACCTCAGCTGGTGCAAAGCATTTATCGTCAAGGAGAGGTCAGTGAAACGATATTAAGGCCAGAATTAATTTCAGAGGTTGGTATTGAGCCACAACATTTTGAATGGATTCGACAGGGACTTGATGAAGTGGTGAATTCACCAAAAGGGACTGCTTATTGGTCTCGTCGTTTTGGAGTGAGAGTGGCCGGCAAAACAGGAACTTCTCAGGTTAAGAGTGCTAAAGCTGCTGATTTATATAAGAAGTGTAAAGAGCTTCCCTATGAAGATAGACACCATGCTATTTTTGCTTCTTACCTTCCTAGTGACAATCCTCAAGTGGCCATGGTTGCAGTGGTTGAACATGGGTGCAGTGGATCATCCGCAGCTGCACCTGTTGTGAGCAAGGTCGGGGAGTTATATATGAAGAATTACTCCCCAGAGCTCTTTGAGAAGTATTACCAGCAAGATCAAAAAGAGTACCGTCTGCTTTTACAAAAGCAAAAAGAAGAAGAACAGAAAAAGCAAGAAGAGCAGGAGGACGATTGAAGTCAAGACTTGTTGATTTTTTAAAGGGGTATGATTTTAGCTTTCTATTGGCCATGTGTTCTCTTTTTCTGATGGGGATACTCAATCTTTATTCGGCCACCTATGATGAATCGACTGTCGGATTGGCTCCGTTGGTCAAATCTCAAATCTTGTGGTTTTTTGTCGCGCTCTTTTTAGCGGTCCTCACCAGTTTTATTAGTCCTAAAAATTTGTTTCGCTATTCTTATTTCTTTTATTTTTTATGCTTCTCTTTGTTAGTCATGGTCATGCTTACTGGTAAGACAGGCATGGGGGCGACTCGTTGGCTGCAGGTTGGTCCACTTCGTTTCCAACCCTCTGAGTTTATGAAAATAGCTCTTATCTTTGCATTGGCAAGGTGGTATACAACTCATGCTGCTTATAGAGAGTTAACCCTACGTGATTTAATTCTTCCTGGTTTGATTGCATTTTTGCCTGCTGCATTAGTGATTAAGCAACCAGACTTGGGTACTGGATTAATGTATTTACTCATTTTTTTAATGATTAGTTTTTATCGCCGTTTAAAATGGCAATCAATTTTGAAGCTTGCGAGTTTGGGAGTCATTAGCGCAATATTAATGTATAACTTTGCACTCAAAGATTATCAGCGTAAGAGAGTGCAGATGTTCTTAAATCCTTATCAAGATGCCAAAGGATCTGGTTATAACTCAATTCAGTCAGCGATTTCAATTGGTTCGGGCAGATTACTGGGCAAAGGTTATCGTCAGTCCTCGCAAGCATCACTTCACTTTTTACCTGAGAATCACACTGACTTTGTCTTTTCAATCTTTAACGAAGAGCATGGTTTTGTGGGGTCAATATTTTTAATTGGGTTATATTTGTTATTGCTTCTACGTTTATTGTGGCTAGCAAAATCATCTCATAGAGTCTATGATTCGATTTTAACAATAGGTATTCTCTCTATTTTTTTCTGGCATATCTTCATTAACATGGCGATGGTCACTGGGCTTATGCCTATCGTAGGCATTCCCCTGCCTCTGATGTCTTACGGTGGCTCTAGTTTAGTCGTTTTTGGAATTTTGATAGGTTTAAGCACCTCTATTAGTAATACTCGCACAATTTTCTAGCGAACGAGTATGATTCATGATAGGTATTACTATCAGACCAAATAGGGGGAAGAGTGACTATCCCAGCTCATATTTCTTATTGTTGCAAAAAAATTAACAGAATTTACTCTCAGCGTTTGCTGGAAATTTTAGAGCAAAAAGGATTTGGTGATCTAAGACCATCATTTTTGGAAATTTTGGCCTTTGTGGCCGATCACCCAGGAGCAACTTTGAAAGAGATAGGTCAGTCTTGTTTGCTGAAAAAGCAGACGATGACTAGTCATGTGAATGCTTTAGTTGAACGAGGTTATTTACAAAAAAAAGCAGGGCTAGAAGATAAGCGAGAGCAAAGAGTGTTTTTCACTGACATAGGGGAAAAATTTAAGCTTAATTTGCTTGATGCAATGGATACTCTTCAGGAAAAATATAGATCAGATATAGGAGAGGTTGAGCTGCTAAGAGTACAAAACTCATTAGAGAGTTTTTTAGTAAAAATTCACTAAACTTTCAAAATTTATTTTAAAAACTACACTTAAAGTTAAAAGAGTTGCAGTAATCAATAACCCAGACTCATAAATTCCTTGACTAAGATTAGTTTCCCCGTGTTCATTGCGGAGTGAATCAGTGAGGTTTTTGGCCGGAAAAAGCTTAGGTAAGGCCTTTAAGAAAACTGGAAGGATGGTCAGTGATAATAAAACTTTTAGCACGACTCTGAGCATGTAGGATTGTAGCTCAAAGTGCTTTTGCTGCAAGGAGACTGAGATAATGAGGGCAAGAGCAACGATGAAGACAGAAAAAATAAGGGGGGCTCCTAATTTTTGTTTGTGGACATCCTCAATCACATTGAGAGAAGAGTAAAACTTAAAAAGTTTAGAGAAAACTCCAAAAAGAACCATGCAGAGCAGCCACAAAATTAATAAAATAATAAAAGAAGAGTCTGATTCAATAATTAATTGGTTGAGAATAATTGAGAGAGAACAAGCGATGCTAAAGCTGATCAGTGCAAAAGAAAAATTTTCTTTTTTATGAATTTCTGTCTTGTAGTCAAAATCGTAGAAGAGGATAGACTCACAGATATAAAGGCTCAATAGGTAGAGTAAGAAGCTAACCACTCCCCATATAAGAATGTGAATAAAGTCAACAATAATATTATTGAGTGTATGAACTTCAAAAGCTAAGAGAATATAGCATAGGCCAATCATTCTACCAAAATAATGAAGAGTATCTGCTTTGTTCTTATCTGGGTGAAAAACTCGAGTGTACTGTTTTTCTCCGTTGGGATAAAGAAAAAGGTGAGCAAAACGATAAAAGTATAATATCACAGCAAGAACAATTCCATAGGTCATTAAAATGACAAAACGATCGAGCACTTCTTCCATTTAACTTTCACCTTTGTAATTGACTTGTAAGTAGTTTTTAAAATTTTCGATCAGTCCTCTTCGGATGCTTTGACTTCCAAGGCCTAGATACTGCATTGATTTTTGAGTGATGCTTCCACTGGTGCCAAATTCATGATTAGCTCCATGGTAAGGTTTGTAGTTTTTATAAGAGTTTTGGATTTCTGTATAATCTTGCAAAGTGGGTTGAAAAGCTCCCCATTGTAGTTCATCCGTTAGGAATTCATAGGCCTTGTAAAAGTCCCAGACAACTTGATCGTTATCTTTAACCCACTTTCCTAGGCTATCATTAGCGATAAAAACACTCCCTGGAATCGATGGAGTGAATTTACTTTCTCCTGTGGATAACCGTTGATAAATGGACATACCTATGTATTTATTATTTTGCTCTGCTACCCTGCGACTTGTTCTAACGATATAATCAATTGGAGAGGAATTGGTGGTAATGACTCTGAGCCGCAGGTAATAGGTCTTAAAGAGCAATCCTTTGCGATGAATGTTCACCAGAACGACAGATGCTGGTTCACCTTCGATCAGCGGGCTTACTTCTTGGAGATTTTTAATATAG
This sequence comes from Bacteriovoracales bacterium, assembly GCA_007117175.1. Taxonomy (GTDB): domain Bacteria; phylum Bdellovibrionota; class Bacteriovoracia; order Bacteriovoracales; family Bacteriovoracaceae; genus SKGZ01. The sequence continues at coordinate 4,776 of SKGZ01000017.1, forward strand.
AGGGTACCGTAGTCCTCAGGGAAAAACTGCTTCTCAAAGAAAACATAACTCAGTATAAAAATAGTATAGAGTGCTAATTTTTCCATCTACATTAAAATTTTATTGATTTTATTTTTTAATGTCATTGATAAATCTCTTTTTTCAATATGAATTCTAACTACTGAGTGATGACGGCTGTACTTTTGATAGAGATCAGTTGCTTGGTCAATATTGAGAAATTTTTGACAGCTTTGCTCGTGTAAGGGGATGACCTTAATATGAAATTTGTCTTTTTGTTCTTGCCCATAGTATTTAGACAGTCTTCCTGATGATTCACTTAGGATATAGTCAATTTTTTCTGCATCGAGGATTTTCTTTATTTGGGGAATGGCATTCTTTTGATCTTGTCCAAAAATTTCTACCACTTTGGGTGGAATTTTATTTTGGATTATTTTTTTTGCCCATTTGTTTTGAGTTTGTCTGAGGTGTCGGTAGAGATAGTGA
>SKGZ01000042.1 GCA_007117175.1 Bacteriovoracales bacterium
CCCTACAATTTCTAATCCAGGGATTCCTTTCGAACTATAACCAAAAAGGCTAACAGGGTAAACCTGTCCTTTAAATCTTAAGAGTGAATGAATCTGACTTTCCATGGGCAAAACTCCTATCGTTTTACCCTATAGAGTGCAAATGGCAAAAATTAATGCAGCAAAGCAAGTCTTTGTTTTTACGGGAACATACCGCGCAGCCTCATGGCCATCTGCATGCGCCTTAGAGAAGAAACCATGGCCGCAGTTTTCATGTCAGTCTTATACTCTTCAGCGCACTCCACTACTGATGCAAATGCATCTTTTAAAATGGAATAAAGCTTAGCGTTGATATGATCCAAATCCCAAAAGAAATACTGTAGTCCCTGCACCCATTCGAAGTAGGAAACAATCACCCCTCCAGCATTACACAGAATATCTGGGATAATAAAAACTCCCTTCTCTGTGAGAACTTGCACAGCTTCTTTGGTACAAGGGCCATTAGCACCTTCTGCAATAATCTTGGCCTTAATATTATGAACATTTTTTGCGGTGATCACACCATCAATGGCCGCAGGTACCAAAACATCAACATCTAGAGCTAAAAGATCTTCATTGCTCATCTTTTCGGCCTGTGGAAAATCCACCAACGAATTGCCTTCATCCAGCCAGCGCAGCAATTTCTGAACATCAAGTCCATCACCATTATGAATCGCTCCATGCACATCACCTAAAGCAACGACTTTAACCCCCATGGCCATTAAATCAACCGCTGCGGGAATCCCCACCTTACCAAAACCGTGAATAGCGGCGGTAGTATTTTTATCAATTTTTTTATTCATATGATCAAAGGTAAATGAAATACAAAAAGCAACACCCTTTCCGGTGGCATCAGTACGTCCTAGAGAACCTCCCACCACAATTGGCTTGCCGGTGACAACTCCGGGGATGGCAAATCCCTTAATCTGGGAAAAGGTATCCATAAACCAGGCCATCACTTGTCCATCTGTTCCAATATCAGGTGCAGGAATATCTTTATCAGGTCCCACCACCATGGAAATTTCCGTGGCATAACGTCTGGTTAAACTTTGTAACTCCGCACGAGAAAGAAGAGTAGGATCAACTCGCACCCCTCCCTTTGCTCCACCTAAAGGTAAACCCACCAGAGAACATTTAAAACTCATCAACATGGCCAGTGCTGCTGTTTCGGATAGACTGGCATCAGGATGATAACGAATTCCCCCTTTGCCTGGTCCCAAGGTCATATTGTGCTGAACTCGATAGCCTTCAAATGTTTTAACAGAACCATCGTCCAGTCGAACCGGAATAGAAACTTGCAGTGCTCTTTTGGGATACTTTAAACGCTCTATAATATTGGGATCAATTCTCATCACCTCTCCCGCCAAATTCATTTGGTGAAGAGCATCTTGATAAAGAACACAATCTTGAATGCCATATCCAGTCATATCAGTCATAAGCACTATCCTTTTTTATGCTGTTGATTTCTTCATACTAAAGGATAAAAAGGGGAAAGTTAACCGGAATTAGAAAGACTTTTGATATTGAAATGAAACAATTTTCCTTGAGCTAAAACTACTGCCATCCTCCATCCAAATTAATTCATTATTGGCTTCAGCGATGGCCGATAAATACAGGTCTCCATAAATCCTTTTAGAAACACTGGCCAGGTAACGACCATCATTGGCCCTATAACTGGCAAAAGCATTGAGTCCAATTTTTTTCAAGGAATGCTCAAAGAAAATCTCTGCACGCCCATTAGCCGAAAGTTGAAAGGTTAAGGAAGTCCAAGGATTGGCCACCTCCGCAGTCACAAAACCTCGAGCTAACTTTTGTCTGAATTTAAATTGGTAGCCTTCAAACAAGGAAAACTCTTCATTTTTATTGGCTTCTTTCTCTTTGATTCGATCACCTTGACGAATATTTTGTCGAACACGAATTTCTTCATCCAAGTCACTTCTCATACGCCAGTTATCCACTCGATCACGGAAAGAATCTGCTGCTCGACGACTAATAAAGCGAGTAAAATGCCTTTGAATATATCGCTGTCTGTCTTCATTTTGATGATAGTCAAAGAGACCATTTTGATCAAAGCCCGCTCTGTCCATTTGCTGATCTAATTGGTCCCACCACTCTAATTGCTCTCTTAATAAGTCAAAGTCAGCTTGATGGTTCATCACATGCTTTTGATAAAACTGTTCCTTGTAATCCAGCGGCTTGGCAGTCATTTCTTCAGTATAAAGATAAAGCTCCTCTTGTCCCCAGGCCAGAGCGTAAATAAAGAAGACAAGAATGGAGAAGCTAAGTTTCATATAGGTATAATTTGCAAAAATAATGCCAAAGAAAGACAGAGCAATATTAGTATCTTACTACTTGATAAGTGTAAAAATTGCCAACAGTGTTTAATTTTTAGACAGTTTATAAATCCATCACTTGCTGGGTCTCTTTGAGTAGTTCTCTAAGGGCCTTGCGGGTTTGAGCATCCAGGTCTTTTTGCTTACTTTGTTGGCTCAGGGCCTTCACAAAAGCATTCGCAGTCATGCCAGGTGGCAAACTAGGTTTTTTGCGAGCAGGCCTAAAGTCCTGGCCATCTGTTTTAAGCATTCTTTTTAACTGTGCTCTTTTAACAATTTCACCCTTGATGATTGCCTTTTGTATTTTTTTCTTAAGTGCATTTTCCTCTAAAGCTCCCCACTCCAAAAGCACATACTTCTCAGTGTTGAAGTTTTTAGCAGCTTTTTTAAGAGATTCTGGCAAAGCAGAAATTAATAAGGAACGGTGTACCTCTGATTTTGAAATTCCCAATGCCGATTGAATTTTCCGCTCAGAAAAACCAGTGGTTTGTTTGTAATTAAAAATACTGTCTGCTTGATCAATATAATGTAAGTCTTCACGAGATGAATTTTCTGAAAATTGTATGGCCATTAACTCTTGTGGATTTTTATTTTCCAAGATAAAGCAAGGAGCTTCTTTCATCTCTGACAAAAGAGACATGGCTCTAAAGCGGCGCTCTCCGCAAATCAGTACGAACTTATTTTTTTCTCGGTGAACCACCAGTGGTTGAATCAAGCCATTTATTTTAATATTTTCTGCTAACTCTTTTAAGGAGGCATCGTTAAATTTAGTTCTGACTTGAGCGCGCACTGTAATATCTTTTAAAGCAACTTTTTGCAGCTCTGCACCTCTGAGTAGCATCTCATCATGACGAGAAAGTCTGGAGCTATCAATTTGCGATGACAAATCGATTTGACTACGTTGGCTTTTAGAAACTCTTTTTGCAAATTTTTTACTCATTTTTCTTCCTTGAAATAAACTATAAATTTAAAGAATCCCACAGTGAACCGTAATCCATTTTTCCTTTGGAGTTCTTACCCATCATAAAAATAGGTTTTTTAGTTGAAACAGACTCCTGCATCTCTACTAAGTTTCGGATGGGAGGAGTAATGCGAAACTGTTCAGCCAATTCTTCCAAACGCACTCTTTCAATTTTTCTTCTCAAGTTGACCATGGAAGGAATAATCGCAAAATCAAGGTTAGGATTCTCTGATTGTTTAATAATTTCAAAAGTGTCCATTAATTCCTCGAGTCCATCAATGGAGTAATCTTGCGCCTGAGTTGGAATAAGAATCATATGAGAAGCCACTAAGGACATAATTAATTCATCTCCTAACATTGGAGGAGTATCAATGACCACATAATCAAATTTTTCACTCAGCTGACTCAAGCGCAATCTCAAAAGTCTTTCTTTGCGCCCTGCATTTTTTCTCACCTCTGATTCAGAAAGAATTAATAGTTTTGACAAGCTAGCCAGATGACGCGAAGAAGCGATCACCGATACATTTTGATAAAAATCATAATCACCGCTAGCCTTAAGAAGTACTTCCTCTGAATTGACATCTCCTATCAGCCATTCTGGAATTAAAGTGCGATTGACATCGACACCTAGAGTATGACTTAAATTCGCTTGAGAATCCAAATCAAGAGCCAAAACCTTATACCCTTGATTGGCTAAATGACAGACCAACTGATAACACTGCATGGTCTTACCAACTCCACCTTTATTATTTGCAATGGTTATAATTTTCATGAGTAAGTCCTCCCGACCTATGATTAAAACATCCCTATCACTAAAAATTGTAGATTAAATCGAGTAGACGTGTCAAAAAATCCTGCCAAAGCTTTGCCTGACAATAAAAAAAGTTTTCTTTTCAAATGCCTGTAAAAAAAGGTAAATCAAAAGGTATGAATTTATATCAAGATGAACTGCAACACCTTCCCCCAGGATCAAGTGAAGATTTGAGTGATGAGCAAGTACTCATAGAGGCGCAAGAACTTAAAAAAAAGATCGCCCATAAAACTATTGTCCTCGGTCATCACTATCAACAGGATGATGTCATTAGCTTCGCAGATATCACAGGAGACTCCTTACAGCTAGCCAAAGAGGCTGCCAGACTTGATAAGAGATATATTGTCTTTTGCGGAGTTCATTTTATGGCCGAAACCGCTGACATTCTTTCCAATGATGATCAGACTGTTATCTTACCTGACCTAAGAGCTGGCTGCTCCATGGCCGACATGGCTAAAGAAGAACAACTCTACAAGGCATGGAATTTCTTAACTCAGTCCACTCAAGAAAAGATCATTCCCGTGACCTATATCAATTGTGCGGCTTCACTTAAATCTTTTGTAGGAAAAAACTCGGGTAGTATTTGCACTTCCAGCAATGCCAAACAGATTATTGAGTGGGCCCTTGATCAAGGAGAAAAACTACTTTTCTTTCCCGATCAACACCTCGGTAGAAATACCTGCTATCAAATGGGAATTCCTTTAGAAGAGATGGTGGTTTACAATCCTATGCAAAAAGATGGAGGCTTAACTGCTCAACAAGTGCAAGACGCCAAGGTTATTTTATGGTACGGCTATTGTTCCGTTCATCAAGGCTTTAACTTAGATCAGGTTAAGCAAATTCAAAAAAATAAACCTAAAACTACTGTGCTTGTTCACCCTGAGTGCAATTTTGAAGTGACCCAGAATGCTCACCTTAGCGGTTCCACTTCATTTATCATCAAAACAATCGCTAATGCTAAAGCTGGAAGTTCATTTGCAGTGGGAACTGAAATTAACTTGGTCAACCGCTTGGCTCAACAGTTTCCAGACAAAGAAATTTTTTCACTTTCACCCTACCAATGTCTTTGCACCACCA
>SKGZ01000166.1 GCA_007117175.1 Bacteriovoracales bacterium
TAAAACCAAGTCATCCTTATAAGTTAGCCCATATTTTGACATGAAGCTTTGCTATCAGCAACAAATCTAGACAGCTGTGTTTTTTTTAAACACTCACACAAAGGTAACTATTTGATTTTAAAGACTTAACAACTGGCATCAATCTTGAAACTACCTAGGAAAAATAAACCGATAGGAGGTTTGTATGAAACTTATTTTAATTTGGCTCGGCACTTTTACTTTAACTGGTTTAAGTGCTGATTTTTACTGTCAAACTCAATATGGAGAAAAAACACTACTCATCACAGATGAAAGTATTCACCTCGAAATAGAGAAAAATAAAAGACAAGTCGCTTCAATCACCAGAGTTGCTAGCAGCTTAAAAGACAAAGCCCTAAGAAAGAACTTTCTTAAAGATGGACAGCAATTTGTCATTGTCATTGGCGATGTTAAGAATCCGAGAATCAGTCATGATTTTATGAGTATTACTAATGATCGCGGGCATAAAATTACTTACCCTCTTAATTGCGAATTACTTTAATAAAATCCTAAAAGCTGGCCTAATCCCCAAAGGCCAGCCCCCGAAACCACTGGAATAGTAAGATTATCATCAATACCAAAAGCAGAAATCAGTTCAGAGAAGCTTCCAATTAAACCAGCCAATAGAGAAAAAATGAAAAGATCAACCGCTGGCAAAGATTGATAAAAGTAAAGCAAAGAGATCAAGGAACAACAAAACACACCACTCAAACTACCCACATAGGACTTATTGGGTAAAATCTTTTTTTGGCCAAAAAGAACTCCCATCAAAGCCGAAAAAGGATCGGAGAAAATCAAAAATAAAACAGCCAACTGAGCAATTTCTACTGGATAAAAAAACAAGGTCAAAGAAACTCCCAAAGCATAAAATGGCATTCCACGTAAAGACTCCTGCTCACTATTCCTCATCAGCGGTCCCATTCCCCGACAAACGAACTCCTTTAATGATTTGTCCTTCAAACGGAAAAATTCCAAAACAAAGACCAATAGAGCAAGAACCATCGCTAAGCAAGCCCAAAAATCTGCAGAATAACCACTATAGAGGAAAAGAAAATAACCAGTCAGCCCGGCCAAAACATGCCAGCTCTTACGTAAGAGGTGCAACTCATTTCTTTTTTTAAAATTTCTTTCTGCGCTCATCAAATATTTGCCCTAATGATTTTTTTCTCCCATAATTTAGCTAGGGTATTTTTATTACCAAAAATTGGCAAAAACTTTATGGAAATTAACACAGCGCGCACAAACTCTGCAATGAAAGAATCCCCGGCATCTGAACTCAGCTCACTTAACCCCAGACTTGAAGTTAAGAGTAAAATTTGGTCCATTGGTGGAGGTAAAGGCGGTGTGGGAAAAAGTATGGTCACTGCTAATACCGCTATCATGTTAGCTCAAATGGGCTATAAAGTCGTAGCAGTAGACTTAGATCTAGGCGGAGCAAACTTACACACTTGCCTAGGAATGGGAATTCCTCAAAAAACACTCTCTGATTATATCTCTAGGCAAGTGAGCTCTCTTAAAGAAGTAGTGGTTCCCTCTCCCATCGAAAACCTCAGTATTATCAGTGGAGCTCAAGATGAGATTGGAATTGCCAACCTCAAATACCTACAAAAAAACAAGCTGCTGAAAAACCTCAATGATCTTAACGCTGATTATATTCTCTTAGACCTAGGCGCTGGTACCTCTTTCAATACCCTGGATTTTTTCATCACCGCCCATAAAGGCTTATTAGTAGTACTACCAGAGCCAACCTCTATCGAGAATACTTATCGCTTTATCAAGTCTATTTTCATTCGCAAGATTAAAATGATTGATGACTTTCTGGAAATACAACCGCTGATTAACAAAGCAATGACTGCTAAAATTGGAACCAGACAAAGTGTTCCTTCTGAAATGATTGCCAATGTCTGCCAAATTAATCCACAACTTGGGCAACGACTTAAAGATGAAATTAGCCAACTCAAATTTCAAATTATAATGAATCAAGTACGCAATAAGAGCGAAGCAGAGATGGGGTATTCTATTCAAACGATCTGTAAAAAATATTTTGGAGTACAAGTGGAATACTTAGGTTATCTTGATTATGATCAATCCGCTTGGCAAAGTGTCAAAAAGCGACGACCAGTGACTCAAGAGTTTCCTCATTGCAATCTCTCGATGAGCTTTAAAAAACTAGTGGCAAAGCTTTATAGTCAATAAACCAAAAAAATAATTAAAGAATGTTTTTTAGAAGGATTTAAAAAATGCAAAGTGAAAAACAAAATTACTACCAGGTCCTTGATTTAAGCCCCAATGTTAGCCAAAGTGAAATAGATACTGCATACTCTCGAGCAATTCGGACCTACAGTGACGACTCCGCAGCTCTCTACTCTCTTATGGGAAGTGATGAAAGCTTAAGGATGCGTGAACAAATTGAAGAGGCCTACTCTATCTTAGGCTCCCCCCACAAAAGACAAGAGTACGATCGCTTACGAGGTTTTAATACTGATCAAAATGAAAATATTTATAAAAGATCAGCTAATTCACAACAAGACATCGCTCAATTTGAGAGTTCTATTGCTCTAAAAAAAGGCATCCAAGTCGACAGAGACTGGGCTATTCGTAAATTTGAATTAGATTATGACATTGATCAAGAGATGGAAGACTTTATCGAACAAAACCAAGAATTCACTGGTCAAACACTGCAAAAAATTCGCGAATACAAAAATGTTTCCTTAGAGCGTTTAGCAGAAATGAGTAAAATTTTAAAAACATATTTGATCTATATTGAAAATAATGCTTTTGATAAACTTCCTGCAACCGTTTATGCCCGCGGATTTGTCTACCAGTATGCAAAGTGCTTAAAGCTTAATACTGACTTAGTGACAAGATCTTATATTGATCGCTTAAAAAGACACCGAGGTGAAGCCATTGCCCAGGCCAGTCTCTGAAATCATAGAGCAATCCTTAATTATTACTGAGGAAGACCTGCTCTTTAAAAGACTTGATCTCTTATTGGCTCATCATTTTCCTCAATACAGTCGCAGCCTGCTCAAAAATTACTTTCAACAAGGTCATATCACCTGCAGTGATCAAGATTTAGAACTCAAAAGACTCCCTCCACTTGGCAGTGAAATCATTTTGAAAATTCCTCCTGCCCAAGATTATGATATTGTCGCCGAAAATATCCCACTGGATATTCTGTTTGAAGATGAATACCTTCTCTTTGTGAATAAACCAGCTGGCATGGTAGTCCACCCCGCAGCAGGCAATTGGCAATCAACCTTGGTTCATGCCTTGTGCTATCATTGCCCTGATCTCAAAGGAATTGGAAACATCAAAAGACCTGGAATCGTGCATCGATTAGATAAAGGAACTTCAGGAGTCATGGTGGTTGCCAAAGAGCAAAAGTGCCATCAAGAACTCATCAAAATTTTTAGCACGCACCAACTCATCAGACGCTATCACGCTCTTATTTTCAATCAAAATGACTTTAGTCTTAATGGAAAAATAGAAACACTTTTTGAGCGTTCTCAGCACAATCGTTTAAAAATGACTTCTCGCTGCTCTCATGGCAAAGTTGCCAAAACGTTTTATCAAACTCTTAAGCAAGGAGAGAAACTGAGTTTATTAGAGTTAACCTTGCACACTGGTCGAACACACCAAATTAGAGTTCACCTGAGTGAACGCCTGAATCGCGCCATTTTAAATGATGAACTCTACGGCAATGTTAAGCAGCAACATCAAATGCTCACTCCACAGCAAAGAGACATTTTAGCTGATTATCCCCACCCTCTTCTCCATGCACAATACTTATCCTTGACCCACCCCATGACTCAACAAAAACTAGAGTTCTCAGTTCCTCCCCCCTCACCTTTACAACAACTAATCGAGACATTATGAAAGCAATCTATCACATTGAAGTACCCAAAGGACATTTTAGAACCTATCTCGAAAAACCTAAAAATACTCTTTACCTTAAGCAGATCCATTCCTCTCTTGTTCACCCTCTGCAATTGGTAAAACCTGACTTAGAAGGAGACGGCATTTATTGGAATTGGAATGAAGTGCAAAATCAAACACAAATTGCCACCTATACCGCTGACTGCTTGCCTATTTTAGTAATTGGAAAATCAGGTGGAGCACTCTTACATGGGGGTTGGCGGGGAATCCAGCAAAATATCATCGGCAATGAAAACATTCAAAAGATAGTGCCATTTTTCTTTTTCATTGGGCCAAGTATCCAATGGGGTAGTTTCGCAGTCACCGAAGAATTCTATCAACACTTCCCCCGCTCACCACACTTTAAACAAGTAGGAAAACTTCATTATTTTAATTTACAAGCCCAATTACAAGAGCAAATCTCTACACTTTATCCTTTGGCACAAATTCAAGACTGTGGGATATGCACATTCAAAACCCTACCGTATAATAGTTATCGAAGACAAAAAAAACATTATCGTAACTGGAATGTCTTTAGTTTAAACTAACAAAGGATTGATTCATGTCTAATGATTCACGCAGTTTAACCCTTCATGGATTTACTGGCTCGCTAAGTTTATTTATTTTATTTGCCTTGGGAATAGTTGCCACCTGTCTCTATCTCACCTCCCACTACTTTGATGCTCACTACCCTAGCTCTCTGGGTGGTGCGGCTAGCTTTTGTGACATGGGACAATTTTTCAACTGCGATGGGGCTACTTTTTCTCCTCTGGCACAAATTGCTTTAGTTCCAACTTCATTTTTAGGATTATTAGTTGGAATAACCTTCTTATTAGGAACTCTCTTTCCTTCTGAAGGAGTTGAGAAGACTCTTAAGTTTATCAGTCTCATCAACCTAATTGGATGTGTCTTCTTACTTTTCTATTCGCTCTTTATTATAAAAGGGCTTTGTCCTATGTGCTCACTCTACTACCTACTCTCCCTGGGCTGTTTTTTACTTTTCTTCTTTCAAAGTGACTTCCCCTTTATCCCGGAAGTCAAACCTCTAGCAGTCATTTCAGTGCTTTTTATCATTGCCCCAGCAATTATGCACTATAATGTCAGTGATCAATCGGCTAAGCAGCAAAAAATCAATCAAGCCCTAGTCAAAGATTTTTTTGCCAAAGAGAAAATTGCCACTCCCCCGGTTTCAGACTATATCATTCACCAAGGCTCTGATAATTTTGATGAAGGA
>SKGZ01000059.1 GCA_007117175.1 Bacteriovoracales bacterium
AAAAAAGAAAAGCTTGAAATAACAGCCAATAAAAGTAAAAATTCAACTAGCGTTTGCCCTGCTTGTTTAATGCTCTTTTTTTTATTCTTCACAAACTTTATGATAGCATTAACTTATGTATAGATTAAGGCTTCGGAAATATCTACCTTTACTCATGGGGCTATTCGCCTTTTGTTCTTTTCTGAGTTTGCAAATCGGTTATGAGCTCATTAATGGCAAACCCAGTGTGGCAAAAGAAAGCCAAGAGCAGAGTGAGCGAGAGAAAATATTGCAAGCTCTACTTAAAGAAAATAATATTTCCACAGAAAAACCTATTTTAATCAATTTTTGGGCCTCATGGTGTCCGCCTTGTTTAAAGGAATTTCCACTTTTGGTTCAATTTCATCAAAAATACCGAGATCAAGTTTTAGTGCTAGGAATTAACAATGATAGTGGTCAAGACCATGAGAAGTTAGCAACTCAGATTGAAAGAAAGTTCAAATTGCCTTTCCAGTCCATTAGAGATCCAAAACTACATTGGATGGATCAACTTGGATTGGAAAGCTTACCGAGCTCACTGATTTTTTATCAAAATCGTATTCACTGGATTCAGGAAAAGGAAAGCAATTTTCTCGATCAAGAGTTATTAAAGCTTGTGGATGAACTTTTAAAAAAATTATGATTCCATTGATAGCAAATTTGACTTAGGCTCTCGCACTCAAAAATACTAAAGCGGGGCTGATAACCAGCAATTAAAGCACCTTGTTTCTTGAGCCCTAAGGCACTAGCAGCGTTAAAAGTAATTGCAGCAATTAAATGGGCCATATTCATCTTAAAACTAGGGGCGGCCATGAGCGCCAGCTTTAAAACATTATCATCGTGACAAGATCCAGGATTAAAGTCACTGGCAATGGCTATCTTGGCTCCTGCCTGTATGAGTTCAGCCGCTGGAGCTAGGGGTTTACCTAAGAAAAAGGCAGTGCCCGGTAGTAGATTAGCAACGGTTGATGAGCCCGCCAAGTCTTCAATACCCTTACTGGAAATGGCCAATAAGTGATCGGCGCTAAGACATTGATTAAAGGCAGCGATGCTAGCACCCTCATTATCATTGAGTTCATCCGCGTGAATCTTGCTAGCAATGCCCAGCTCACTGGCCCGATCAAAAAGTAATTGGCAATCATCAGAGTTAAAATAGCCTTTTTCATGAAAGATATCCACTGCATCGATTTGGTATTTCTTCACACAGCTTTCAAGTAGAGGTAGCACCACTTGCTTCATATATTCATGTGAGTTTTGATAGTGCTTAGGCACAGCATGAGCGGCCATATAGGTATTAAGAATCTGTATCTCCTTTGACGCAAATTCTTTCTTTAAGCTATGAATGATCTCAGTGAGTTTTTCCTCACCTTCAAAACTCAGGGCATAACCACTTTTGATCTCAATGGTTTGCACTCCATAGCTGGCAATTTGATTAATTCGCTTGCGCGCACTCTCCAAGAGCTTTTCTCTCTCTTCCTCCACCGTCGCCTTCATGGTGCTTAGAATCCCACCTCCTGCATTGGCAATGGCCTGATAATCTTCGCCATTGAGTCTTCTGCTGTATTCATCTGCCCGGTTGCCGGCAAAAACTAAATGGGTGTGTGAATCAATCAAGGCAGGAGTGATGGTCATTTGACTGCAATCTTGTGCAGCGATACTTTGATACTGTTCTGGTAGTTGATTACTTTCACCCACCCAGTGGATTTTTTCTGAGTCATAAACCATGGCGCCATTTTTCACAATGCTTAAGTCATCTGCCACTAAATTTCTACCATCTTTTTTAACAACCCCTTGCATGGTGACTAGTTCACTTATGTTTTTTAAAACCTTCATCCAGAACTCCTGAGTTAATCCAAACTGGGAAAGCCAATGCGAGTTTTCTCTTGCTTAGCGACTGCAATAGCATCATCGTAGCCCGCATCTGCATGGCGAACAATTCCCATGCCACTGTCTGAGTTTAAAACCAAACTAAGCCTTCGATCCATCTCTTCACTGCCATCGGCAACGATCACCATACCCGAGTGTTGAGAGTAACCCATTCCCACTCCGCCTCCATGGTGCAGGCTAATCCACGAAGCGCCCCCTGCGATATTGATCATTGCATTGAGTAGCGGCCAATCAGAAACAGCATCTGATCCATCTTTCATACTTTCTGTTTCCCGATTAGGTGAGGCCACCGATCCACAGTCTAAATGATCACGGCCAATCACAATAGGAGCAGAAACCTTTTTCTCTCGCACCAAGCGATTAAAAAGCAACGCCGCCTGCTCACGCTCACCATACTTTAACCAGCAGATCCTCGACGGCAGTCCCTGAAACTTCACATGCTTTTGAGCATTCTTTAACCAGTTCACCAACCCCTCATTGTCGCTAAAGAGTTCCATCAGCGCTTGATCCGTGATGTGAATATCTTTGGGATCACCAGACAGAGCAATCCAGCGAAAAGGCCCTGAACCTTGGCAAAATAAAGGCCTGATATAAGCGGGCACAAAACCAGGGAAGGCAAAAGCATTTTCATAACCGCCTTTAATGGCTCCAGCTCTTAAATTGTTTCCATAGTCAAAAACAAAACTGCCACGATTTTGAAAGTCCACCATTGCTTGCACGTGAGCGGCCATAGTTTGGTAGCTTAGTTTTTCATACTCACTGGCATTAGACTTTCTTAACTGAATAGCCTCATCTAAACTCATGCCACTTGGTACATAACCATTCAGTGGATCGTGAGCTGAGGTTTGATCGGTGACTAAATCTGGTAAGAAATTTTTTTCCAGTAGATATTGATAAAAGTCAGCGGCATTGCCTACCACTCCAATAGAGAGTGGCATCTTTTTCTCTTTTGCATCTATGGCCATTTGCAAGGCAATCTCAAAATTATCGGCTAGTTGATCAAGGTAACCTGTTTCCAAGCGTTTTTTGATGCGAGATTCATCCACATCACTTCCTAAAAAAACACCGTTAGCAATTTTGACTGCCAGTGGTTGCGCTCCTCCCATACCACCAAGTCCAGCACTGAGGACCACTCTGCCACTTAAGTCACTGTGAAAGTGAGTTTGAGCAGCCGCCATAAAAGTTTCATAGGTTCCCTGTAAAATTCCCTGACTGCCAATATAGATCCAAGACCCCGCAGTCATCTGCCCATACATCATTAATCCCTGCTGTTCTAACTGACGAAAGTTTTCCCAATCGGCCCACCTAGGAACTAAATTAGAATTGGCAATCAGCACCCGAGGAGCGTTTTCCGTGCTGGGAAAAACGGCCACTGGTTTACCGGACTGCACTAAAAGCGTTTGATCATTTTCCAGATTTTTTAAGGCATGGATTAATTTTGCTAAGGCCTGTGGGTTGCGGGCAGCTTTGCCATTGCCCCCGTAGACAATTAATTGATCTCGATCCTCAGCTACTTCAGGATGAAGATTATTCAGTAAACAACGCAGCGCAGCTTCTTGGTGCCATCCCTTGCATTGGAGTTGATTGCCTGTTGGTGGAAGGGGAATAGTGAGTTGGCCCATAGTTAACCTCGTTTGTGTTGTGAACGTCTTTTAGAACTTATATAATAAGCTTTGGCCGTGCTGGCAATGTGAGGAGAGCAAAAGATGTTAAAAACAAAGGGAAATTTAACTATTCTATGGATTTTGGGCGCTTTGTTATTCATGATGTTCCTGTCCGCCTGCACCATGAATTACCAATACGAGTATGAAAAGCTTAAAGACCCTAATGTTAAAGTTTATCCCAACTTGGCTGCGGTTTTAGAGGATGATTTTCCCACTGAACAGATTAAAGTAGACGGTCAGCCTTTTGCTGGTTTTTTGCGAGACAATTCTCTTGTGTGGCGACTGCCCGATGAAAACATTTCGCGCTTTTCACTTTATCGCTTTTATGCTGATAAAGATAAGAAAATAAAGATCACCCTCTCTGCACTCTGTTCTTGCTGGGGGACAAAGAGGTCCATCATTAATCCACGCTTTGTAGTATTTAATCGCGACTTAACCTGGAAAAAAGAATTTGATTGGGACTTTTACCCAGAACAATTAGTCCAAGGAGCGAAGATCCGCCTAATCAGCGATATGAAGGTGACTATTCCTGAAGGTGGCAGTTATTTTCTTTTGGTCTACGGAGACAATTCCAAAGAAGGCCAGTTTCTGATGACTGAAGTGAGTAGTAAGGTGACAGCACCGGGTCTCATTAGCCGCTTTAACGTTAATTCATCACCTGTCGGCCAATACGAAATTATCTTAGAAGAGATTTAAAGATATTTTCATTTGCTGGTATCTCTTCCCAAGAAGAGTGCAGTCTAAGAAAAGTATCTCTAAGCGATTCAAATGAACTGTCTCTCATTCTAATAACGCGATCTTTTTCATTGACGACACTTCGAAGGTATCTATTAAATTTAGTTTGGGTTGAGATCTCTCTAAACGAAAAAACTGCCATTGCAGGAGGGAGCATGACAGCACCAATGGGTAAGGAAACTGGAAGCAACAGCAGGTATATGGGATCTTCTGCCAAAATAGCATATATGATAGGATAAATGGCGACAGTGCCAGGCAACAGATAGCCATAGTGAATTTCTCTCATTTTATTATTGGCATTTTTTCTTAAAAGCTTTCTCATCTCTCTTCTGCTTTCAAGTGCTTGATATGAAACGGGTAGAAAATGAATTAGCCGACCCTGAATGATTTTACTTTCGCTATCTTGATTGATATCTGAATCTGCCACTCTTTCGCTTGAGATAAAAAAATTATAACTTTTACAGTCATCAGCCTCATCAAATTTTTCGACACAAACTAATCGTAACGTGTTTGTGATATTTTTACTTCTAGAAACAATGACTCCACCTCTTGTTGCCTTTTCAATTTTTTCTAGTTCATACCTGCCATTAGAGGAGGGGATAATAACTTCGGCAAAAAGTGATATTGGAATTAGTAACAGTAAGCTAAATAGATGTTTCATTTGATATCCTTTTTTAAAAAAATCTGTAGCAGCTGTAGCATTTAAGTTTAATTAAGTCAAAGTACTATAATGAAGATCTGACAACTGTGGAATTATTACCATACTAGGTGGAGGTGAATGACAAAGAGTGTTATAAGTTTTCTTAGGTATCATGATTTATTGATATTAAAGGAGGGTTTATGAAAAAATTATTAGTGGGATTGT
>SKGZ01000222.1 GCA_007117175.1 Bacteriovoracales bacterium
CAATAAAAGTCCAAATATCACAACTAAACAATAGAATCCTAAAGCTGCAATCAACTCAATAATTTGCGAAAGATCATCACCAGCAACTGAAACAATAGTCTTAGCCATCAGAGCAAAAACCCCCAAAGGTGCCATTAACATAATTAAATCAACGGTTTTAATGACTGCTTCATTAAGAGTGTGAACTAGACTAATAAAAGGATCTGATTTTTCAGTTGGCAGCTGAATAAATGCAATCCCAATAATAATGGCAATAAACACCACCTGTAACATATTGGCATTATCACCAAGAGCAGCGAAGGTATTTTCAGGAATCATTTTTACCAATGGCTGCAGAGGTCCTTGAGAGCGCACATCTTGCGCTGTGCTTTTCTTACTCTGAACCTCCTCAGCATAACTATCCTTAAGCTTTTGCTGTAACTCATCGGGTAAACCCTTTCCTGGTTGAAATACATTACCTAGCAAAAGCCCTATCGAAACCGCTATAACAGTTGTCCCGATATAAATTCCAATTGTTTTTCCCCCAATTTTAGAAAGTCTTTTCACATCAGATAAAGAGGCAACACCTGCGATTAAAGAAGTGAGTACTAAAGGAATAGCAATCGCCTTCAAGAGGTTGATAAAAATCGTCCCCCAAGGAGAAATCCAATTTTCTGTGAATTGAGAAAATCCCATGGCTGCAGATATGACTCCATACAAAAGTCCTAAAACTAAGCCAATAATAATTTTCCAATGGAGTTTTTGATACCATGCCATGATTTTTATACCTTTCTTTTGTTGAATAAGTTAATTCTACTTCATCTGTTTGCGATGCTCAATTGATCAGTTTATGATGGTTAGATGATCAATAAAATACTATTAATTTCTTTTCTATTGCAAGGATGTAGCTCTGTGACATTTCAAAAAACAGTCGATTATGTAGATATTAGCAAATTTATGGGCAAATGGTATGTGCAAGCAGGTCGCTTCACTTTTATGGAAAAAGATGTGCACAATGCCATTGAGATTTACCAATGGGATGAAGAAAAAGAGCAAATTAAAATTTCCTTTGACTACCGTCAAGGCGGCTTTGATGGCAAGAAGAAATCAATTCCACAAACTGGATCGATCTACAACCATCAAACGAATGCTCACTGGAAAGTCTCTCCAATTTGGCCACTTAAATTTGACTATCTAGTCATCGCCCTCGCTGAAGACTATAGCTGGTGCGCCATTGGCGTTCCCTCTCAAAAATACCTTTGGATCATGACACGTGAATCGAACTTGACTGAAGTAGAATTCGAAAAAATACTGAGCAAAGTTAAAGAGACAGGCTACTCCATAGAAGATCTAAGCCAAGTGCCTCACCAGTACAGCAATTACTGAAGAACTGCATTCAGCAAAACAGCTAACCGAATCCCACCCTCTAGTAAGCGACGATTGACTGTATCCATGTGCTGAAAATTATACTGATATCCT
Organism: Bacteriovoracales bacterium; assembly: GCA_007117175.1. Lineage (GTDB taxonomy): Bacteria > Bdellovibrionota > Bacteriovoracia > Bacteriovoracales > Bacteriovoracaceae > SKGZ01. Next base: position 1,459 of record SKGZ01000222.1, read on the forward strand.
AACTGTGGAGATGTTTCATTGGTCACTACAGGAGAACAATAGCTCTCTTGCCCAAAAGTTCCAGTGGTCCCATCAACTTCAGCGGGATAAGCATTAAAAGTTAAATCCCTTGATTCTCTAGCCCAATCATAAAGGTTTCCACTTATTGTTCTTTGAAATAATTCCCTAGTTAAATCTTGAAGAAGAAAGTTCTTATACTCAGTAAAGCTCAAGCGAGTAAAGTCAACCATTCCGCTGTCCCAGAGTTGGTGCAGGTTGATACGCTCACCAAAGTAGACAACTCGGCATGCATTTGCTCCACGATCAGTTAAACTGCTCCCTACGTGAAAAGGTTGATGAAGATCCCCCACCAGATGCACAACAAACTTAAGAGCTTCATGCTTTTGCTCATCATTGAGCTCTGGATTTGCAATTATAGAAAGCTGATCCTGAATTGCTGTTAACAACAAGCCTCTATCATGAGTCTCCATTGGATGATCATGATCATGGGGCCACGTGGTATAATGCCAATTGTATGTGTGTGAATAATTATCAGGATCTGATCTAATTTCATCGGCCCAATTGGAAACACGAGCAAGAGATTGTCCATTTAAAATTTGATGAGCCCTTAGGGCTGCTCTGGTCGTTAAAAAATCTTCAGCAATCTCTCCAACAATTCGATGTCCTGTTGCTCCCCACGCAAAAAGCTGTTGATTCACTAACATTGCCAATAATAGGACTAAAACTCTCATGAAACCTCCAAGATTACTTATAGAAAGCATAAGTGAAACTTATAACTAAAATGGAAAGCAAGCAAACAAAAAACTGACCTAAATGCTAAATTTTCAGGTTAATCAAAAAATTACGCTTTGCAAAAATGAACTTAAAAGCTGCTTAAACAACTAAATCTATTCATCTCCTTCAAATTTAGTTGGCAAATCCATCAGCATTTGAATTGCTTTTTGAGGTGAAATTTTTTCATACAAGATTGCATAAATAGCCTGAAAAAGAGGTGTGCGTATTTCATGCTTAAGACTCATTTTATAAAGCGCCTTAGCGGTTTTATAACCTTCGACTACCGACTTTTGAGATTGGATAATTTCTTCAGGGCTTCGACCTTTGGCTATTTCTAATCCAAACTGCTTATTTCGGCTCAACTCTCCAGTAGAAGTTAAGATAAGATCACCCATACCACTTAAACCGTAAAAAGTTTCTGGACGAGCATTATAAACACGGCCAAAGCGCAGCATTTCCTTAATTCCTCGAGTGATCATCGCTGCACGGGTATTGTGGTTATAACCCAATCCCTCTAAAATTCCTCCAGCTATTGCTAGGACGTTTTTGAGGGCTCCCCCAAGCAAAACTCCCTTGATATCATAAGTTGGCATCAACTTGAAATAATCAGTTTGCAATAAATCACAAACATGCAGTATTTTTTTTCGGTCTCGTCCCGCTAAAGAAACCAAGGTCACTTGCTCATGCAAGATTTCAAAGGCAAAGGACGGTCCAGAAAGATAGCAAATTTGTTCTAAGTACTCAGGAAAAAACTCTTCAATGATTTCATCAGGAAGCTTTAACAAGTCTGAATCCATACCTTTTGAGAGTGAAACTAAAGGCGTTCCTGCCTTTAAGTAATGAATGACTTCTTGCTTATTCTGTTGATAAAAGCTACTAATTGCCTTGGTTGGAAGTCCAGAAATAATGAGATCAATTTGACCATTCACTAAAGTTGAGATCTCATCCCAACTCAGAGCTGGACGTATTTTTTTGGGAAGTCGAACTCCCGGCAAATAATCAGTATTCTCACCTTTTAAAATTTGATCATAACTCTTTTGTGATCGCACCTTTAAAATCACTTGTTCTGAGTTATTACTGGCTAGCGCAGCCAAAGAAGAGCCAAATGCCCCCCCCCCAATCACTAGTATATTTTTAGCCTTCACAAGCTAATCACTCCTTTCATCTTCCTGACTTCTTGGTAAACCTGCATAACCTCTTCAGCTTGCTGAAAATATTTAATCACAGTAATTGAAAGATAATTACCTGCACTTGATTTTTTTTCAAGAAATTCATCTTGGGAAAAAAAATCTCTTAATTGATCTGCATCTTCACTCTTGACTATAAACTTGAACTGGTAAGTACCAGGCCAGCGGTGCTGATCATTGAGCAAAGCTATCAACCTTTTTTCATCATCCATCACTTTCCTATTGTAAAATGAGTAGAACAGGATGAACATTTTCAGCAAAAAATGCCCATTTTCTGGACTTCTTTATCTCGCTCAGTAGTCTGGCGATAATAGTATTATGAAAAACTTGATACTTCTTGTTTTAATATCTATTAGCTTTTCGGCTCAAAGTTTTAATTTTCAAAACTTCAAAGTTAAAAATCAATTGGCTGAACGCAATCAACTTTATGAACAGTATGATGACCCTAGTCAAATTCCAAACTCAGATCTAGAAAATTCCGACTGGCAACTACTAGAAATTTTAAGCAGTGATTGGGAAGATCAAATTCCTCATAACCGTTCAAGCGATAGTCTTAACTCGCTACTTGAAAAAATACTCTCTCCGTACTTAGCTAGTATCTTTGAAGGGATCGGAAGAGAACAAGCCTTAAGAATAATACGTCTTAATCGTGAATTCAACCTTGGATCAGTCAATGAGCAAGGCTTTCAATGGCAAAGACCAATAGGAAGTTTTTCTATTCATGTTGATCGTCAGTTAAGACGTTTCTTACTGACCGACCAATGGATGGTCAAAGATATTTTTACTCTGACTATTGATGCTGAAACATTTTTAGGAGATTTGGTGAGTAAAGACCTTATTGATATTGATAGTGGAGTGATTCAAGCTTTTGCAGGTATCAAATTTTCCAGGCATTATGAAAGTTATCATATCGCAGAAAATTTCTTTGAAGGACTCACCTCTCGATTGGACAAACTCTTTTTGCCATTTAATCAATTTCGCTTCCAAAGCCTACAAAAGTCTCAGATTGGAGATATTATTAAACAAACTGATCTCTTCAGTGCTCAAATCGGAGGACAAATCCGCTACCCCCTAGGCAATGTCTTTTCTGTCGGAGCTCGAGTCGCCGCTGAATACGAAAGCTCAAAGGAAATCTCCAGCAAAAAAGAAAGAAATCAATTAAAGATCAGTAAATCACAAAGTCGACAAGGGCGATTTGCTGTCGAGGGTTCTCTTGCTGCTGATTTTTTTAATTTAATTCACCTTACACTGCTATCATATGAAATGAGCTGGACTCATACTCGCAGTAGTGAAAGTCATTTAGTTTTCACTCGCAGCTCCTTAGAACATTTCTCTCAAAATGAATACGCTCAAAAACAACTCAATGCCCTGCTAAAAGACCAAAGTTTTGACGCCCACTTTATGTTACCCTATATTACAGGACATGAGATGGCACAAAGAACCGAATTTTCAGACCGATACGGTGTTCTAGTATGGGGAGGAGCTAGATTTCGAAGCAGTGAAGAAGTTCAACTGATCACCAGTCATCGTCACCTGCACTATCAAAGATCTGAATACAAACGACTTAATTTTCAAGAAAATTTTGGTAGTAGAATTCTAGGATGGCTAAGTGGTAGTTTTTTAAACAGAAATACAGCAGTGGCACAAGATAGCTACGATGACTTTCAAGTTACAGTTGAGGCACGTGAGGATCGAGCTCAATTGACGGAACCTCCATCGGTACAAATTCTTACCAGTAAG
>SKGZ01000294.1 GCA_007117175.1 Bacteriovoracales bacterium
AATGCCATGAAAATCATAATTAAAGTCCAAAAAAAGCTTGAGGGAATACCACTCCAGTAAAGAATAAGTCCTGCTGGAATTGCTTGCAGTAGAGCTCCGATTCCATTGCCGACTAATGTCAGATAGTTAATTTGGTTAAAGCGAGAGAGTAATAATTTCTCTTCATCCTCTGGTAGTGGACTTAAATCAAAAATAAACCTTTTTAGGTTCTCTCCATATTGAAAAAGTGCAAACAGGGTAAGGTTGACCATAAAATAATGAAAAAGAATGGTCATAAAGTTTGCAAAAACTTGGTTGAAATAACTAAATGCTTCAGACGAGAATTTTCCGAGTTGCTTAATCACATACTCCTTCATATCACTTGCCGATAGAGGAATTGCCAGAGATTCTGAGATTGAATTAAGAAACTGGGCTCCGGCTCCGTCTCCAAAAAAATAATTAAAAAATTTACCACTCTCACGTTCTAGCGCAATAATTTGGTATAAACTAGTGAGCTCCTTGATACTTTGAATGACGAGAAAAATACTGGGAAGAATGACAATGAAATTGATCATTAAGCAAAGAGAAATATTGATGATTGTCTTAGAAATTTTGATCTTGGAAATAAGATAGCGATAAAAAGGATAAAAAACTCCGGCAAGAATGGCACCTACCACAAAAGAATCTAATAGTGGGAAAATAATTTGCATCATCAGCACTATCACAATAGTGAGCAAAATCAGAAAAAAATAGATTGAGTTCTTATTGATTGGACTCATTTTTATTGTGCTCCGCTAGAATTTGAAAAAATTCATCTACTGAGTTTAGGATGGGCGCTTGATAATTCTCGTAAGATTTAATAAAAAACTCTTTTTCAGCTCTTTGGTGAAATGTTTTAATAAAGTCATAAAAACCTTTATAATTAATAAAGTATAAGGGCTTGTTAATTTGGCCTAGTTGATTCCAGGTGATAGCTTCAAAAGACTCATCTAAGGTGCCGTAGCCTCCAGGCAGGGCAACAAAACAGTCGGTCATATCATACATTTTTCTTTTTCTTTGATGCATGTCTTGAGTGTGGTGAATTTCACTTAATCCGTGGTGTTGTATTTCTCTTTTTTTCAAAAAGTCTGGTATGACACCTACCACATGGCCATTGGCACTCAAGGCCCCATCGGCAAGTTTGCCCATCATTCCTACAGTTGAGCCTCCATAGACCACACCAAGTCCATTTTCAGCAAGTCTTTTACCAAATTGGTAGGAGAGATCATAATATTCTTGAGGCAGTTTTAAGCTCGCACTGCAAAAGACACAGACTTTTTTCATTTTAATCCTTTTCTTACTCTCTCACTTTATCTCTAAGGTATGAATATTACAAGAAATGAACTTTTTTTTGACAAAAAAGCTCAAGCATTGAGCCTGTTTATCCGACAAGATGAGTAGGACAAGGAAGCGAGAACGCCTCCTTTTCTAACCATCTTCTCCCTATTTTTAATGAGTTAGACCGGCCGTGGTTTAACTCATTTTTTTTGTGATGCAGCCGAAAAAGTTTATGTGAGAAAATTAGCATTCATCATAGCATTGTCATTCTTAAGCGTGCAGGCAAAAGCTGGTTCTGATCAAGAGTTTTATGACTTGCGACTAGACTTTTTGAATGCAGTGATCAGCAAGACGACTGATTTAGTTGACAATGGTGTCAATCCTGTCTTCTTACAAAAGTTTACCTACCAGCAAAGAAAATGGCTTATTTTACCCCTGGATGAAGATCATTACCCTGAACTAGTTCAATTTAAAATCTTATTGGAGCAGATGATGGAAGCTGTTGATGAGACTCAGATTGTTGAGCAGGCAAGAATTTTGCATACTGAATTACAAAGAAGAGTTTTGTTGATTGAAAAAAAATATCCTCTTAAGGTTTTATAGCAAAAGTAGTGAGTTCGCCTATGACCTTTGCTAAAGCTTGATAGTCTGGGTCTTCTTGGCCGGTTTTTTTGGCCCAGTCATAAAGAATATATCCATACTGATCACTCATTTTTCTCAAAATTTCATTGGCAAAAGGAGTAAATGAGCTGGGGTGCTTTTTGCTAATAATGTCTTGCTTTTGTCCTCTCACAGGAGTGGTAATGACAATCAGCTTAATTTGCTGCTCATTTAAAAAGGTCAGCAAGTGAAGTAACTCAGCCTCAAAGAGTTTAAGATGGGTTAAATGTTTAGTTTTCCACCACGTTTCAGATTTGTTTTGCCAAATGTCTTCATTGATAAATGGGGAGAGCTGATAGATGCGATAGTCTTGCAGGCTTTTTCCCGTTTTTTGCCACTTTTGATAATCCAACAGCCAAGAGGTGGCTTCTTCGCTGTGGTAGACCTCTTCGATTAATTCGCTATCGCTACCTAGCCAAACAATTATTTCTGGGAGTCCATCGCGGGGTTGGCCCTGAAGCAAATGAGTAAGTCTTCGCAGTGAGAAATTTTTTTTCCCATAAAAAAGTTGTTTTGAAAAAGTCGGTGGCAAGGCCTTTTCTAGTCTTGCAGCATGAGCTGATAGTTTTTGTACCCAATGGTTGCCAGCTATCAGCAATTGTGTTTTGGCAATGGGATCAGCTTGATCACTTAAAGTATATGGCAGTGGGGGTAAGATTTGACTATCTGTGTTATATCGCCAGACTGACAAAAGCACGACAAGCAGTAGAAGCGGTGCCAATAATTTTTTTAACAAAAGAGCTCCTATCAATAAAAAAGGTTATAGTCATTATAAGAATCTCATAGTAGGGTTGTAAAGCTTGAGAATAAGATGGAACTATTAGCACCAGCAGGAAATTTAGAAAAATTAAAAGTAGCCGTTAGTTATGGAGCAGATGCTGTTTATTTAGCAGGGCAGAGCTTTGGTCTAAGAGCAGCTGCTGATAATTTTACCAATTGGGAATTGATGGAAGCCGTTCAATTTGTCCATACCAAGAACTGCAAAGTTTACGTGGTTCTCAATAGCTTTTTATTTGAGCAAGATCTTGCAACATTAGCTGATTTTGTGACTTATTTGCAGAACATAGAGGTGGATGCAATTATTGCTTCTGATTTAGCAGTGGTTAAGACTGTTCAAGCAATGAGTTCTCTTGCTATTCATCTTTCAACTCAGGCCAGTTGTTTAAATCTAAACTCTGCTCTTTGCTGGAAGGATATGGGAGTTAGTCGAGTCATTTTAGGTCGAGAGGCTTCTTTAAAGGATGCTGAAATCATCAAGTCAAGAAGCGGTCTGGAAGTTGAAATGTTTATTCATGGCTCTATGTGTATGGCCTACTCCGGTCAGTGTATTATCTCTAACTATACTCAAGGTAGAGATTCGAATAGAGGTGGATGTGCTCATAGTTGTCGTTTTAATTACACATTGAAAAATCAAGAAGAAGTTGATTCAGGCTTTTTCATGAGCTCTAAAGATTTAAACGGATTAAACTTGCTAAAGCAGTATCAAGAGGCTGGTGTAGATTCAATTAAAGTGGAGGGGAGGATGAAGGGCCCTCTTTATGTGGCAACAGTTTGCTCGGTTTACTCCCAGGCCTTAAAAAACTTAAATGAAAATGGAGAAGTGAATCTACAAGATCTTGCCAAAGGGCAAGAGGAGTTAAAAAAGTTTTCTCATCGAGATTACACTCAAGCAAGTTTGCTCTCAGCAGCCGGTGAAGAGAGTATTCACAATGAACGCCATGAGCTCAAAAGCGAATATGAAGTTTTGGGTAGTATTATAGAAGTGAATCAGAGTTTTTTGATTTTAGAAGTTAAAAATTATTTTTATCCAGGGGATCAAATAGAAATTTTAAGATTTGATGGAAGTCTTTGCACAATCAAAGTTGATAAGATTGAGACTCTATGGCAAGAGCAATTGGAAAAAGCCAAACCTTCATCATTGGTGAAATTGCCTTTTTATTCAGGTGTTGAAGTGAACAACTTAGTGAGAATTCAAAGATGAAACCAACTGTTTGTATCAATCAAATCGCAATGGTGAAAAATCTCTACGAATTAGGTTTTACTGACTTTATTATCTCCAGTTATTCATTTTCGAAAACAGGAGACTTAAGCTTAGCTGTCTGCGCAGAACTGATTGCTGAAATAAGGATGTATAACTTAGAGCCTATTTTTGATTGGGATTGTCTATTGACTCAAGCAGAGTTTGATCAGAAAGTTAAAGATTTTAAGAGATTTCACGGCCAAAATCATTTAAAGCGCATTAGAGTGCAGGACTTTGGAGTAGCTCGTTTTTTGAAAGAAAATTACCCCGAAATAAAATTGCATCTCAATCTAGAGCAAGGTCACCGCAATAGACTGACAATAAGAAATTGGACTGATTATTTTGGAGCTCAATGTGAAAGAGTTGTCTTGTCCTCCGAATTGACCCGTGAGCAGTTATTAGAAATTCGAAAAAACTTGTCGGTTCCCTGTGAGTTGTTAACACTTGGTCGAATTTTATTATTCTACTCACCAAGACCCCTGCTGGCTTCCTTTTTTCAAAGAAACTCTGACCAAGAGGCCGTCATCGAGGCGCAAGCATGCAGTGAAGAGAGTCCTCACAAAGGTTTTTTACTGCATGAGAATCCTTTGGCAAGTTTAATGTACCACCCTAAAGATCAATGCTTGTTAGATCGCTTGCCACAGTTAGATGAAATTGCCATTGATTATGGTCGAATTGATTTAAGACACATCGAAAGTACTGCTCAGCTTTGGCAGCTGTTGTCACAGATCATTTTTGATCAACAAGAAGACATCTATCCAGACTTTCTCAAGCATTATCCAAGAGAGGTGCTAAGAGGTTTTTTTCAGGCCAATAAAACAGACGTTATCTTTAAGCGACTTAAAAATCAAAGACTTGTTCCGAAAAACCCGAATTACTTAGGTCGTGTGATGGATTCATTAAGTAAAAAGTCATTTGCTTTTTTGTTAGAGGCAAATCGCTCAATTTCTGCTCCATGCCAATTAGAAATTCATCAACCTCAAGGAAAAGTAAACATTTTAAAAGTTGATAAAATATTGAATTCCTCAAGGCAGCAAATAACGTGTGCTCATCCTTTGAGTCTTGTGGTGATTCCCTGCCATTTGACCCTTGCTGCTCAAAGTCGAGTTTATTTAGTGGAGGATTTTAATGACTCATGATTTAGAAAAAGCGATGATTTTAGCTAGGGAAGTCAAAAAAAA
>SKGZ01000235.1 GCA_007117175.1 Bacteriovoracales bacterium
TGATCCTCAATCATTCCTCGATATTTTAATCTCTCATCTCGCCAATACTCCCCAGTTTGATTCCAGCGAAAGACAAAGCCGCGATCCTTGAGATCAATCATCTGAATTAAAATTTCGTCCTTGTCTTCTCGCGGCAAGAAAACCACCGCAGGATTGTATTTCTCTCTGGCAGTTCCAAATTCCAGAAACCTTAGACTCTCTGCCAGCATGGTTAACTCTTCTGAAGCCTTGGCATAGGCTTGCTCTCTAAAAAAACCTGAATACTGAGTCAACATTCTCATCTCCGAGGAGTATAAATAATTGAGAATGGGCTGAAACTTGGAAGGAAACTTCTTACTATTCTTTTCATACTCTAACTTGAGATTTTTAATGGAATCCATGATCTCTTTGTATTTAGGATCAGAGGTTTCCGCTACTTTGCTAATGTCGGGAGAACTGGCCAAAACCTTGCCATTAATAATATTGCGGATCCCTGTTTTAAATAAGCTATTAAAAGATTGAATCAGCTCAGACACATGCTCGGTGGCACAGAGATTCAAGTAGATGGAGGCCCTGATAATGTACTTCTCAAAACCGTGATAGTACTGCAAACTGCTCGTTTCTAAATTGTACAGCGAACCAATGGCCTCTTCATAACGTTTTAAATAATAAAGATTCCACGCCCGCTCCACCCAATCACTGGGATTGACTGGATTGACCTTTAATAAAAATTGATCGTAAAACTCTAACGAGCGCTCGTACTCTTTTCTCTCAAAGTGAATACGGGCCAATTGTCTAGCGACTTTTTTAGTGAAGGTAAAATCCTTAAGAGCAAGAGGCATTTTCAGAATCTCTTTCAGCTCTTTCATGGCCTCATCATATTTCTTTTCGCTATAGAGTTTAATGGCCTGATAAAAACGATACTTTTTAAAGCTCTCTTGATCCACCCGCTTAAAGAAGTCATCAGCCCAACGATCCATCCCCTTGAGGCGATTCACCACTCCCTTATAAAAATTATAACTTTGAGCAAAGTCATCCTTACTCTCAAGCTCTAGATCCCCTAGGATAAACATATGATTTAAACTATTGGGATAGCCCAAGTCGATGAGGTTCACTAGATTCTGATAAGAGGCCTTACTGGCCTGAACATCCTCAAAAAACAAGAGCATTCGATAAGAAGCGGCTAATGAGAGATATCGCAACTGCTTATCATCCAGATAATCTAAAAGCTGAATCCACTGACCAGCATCGGCGGCAAAAGCAGGAATGTCACTCTTCCACTTCACCTTGGACTGAGTCCATCCATTGAGTGATTGAAATAAGATCAAGAAAAAAAAAATTCCAAGCCTCATGATCTACTTATATCTCCAGGCTAACATTAAACGAACAGTGGCAGTGTCTAATAAGTCCGCCTCTGGACGATCAAAAGTAAAGTAATTAATAAATTCAAACTTCCATGAAAAGTGCTCACTCACCACAAAGTCCACCTGAATCCCTGCATTCACAGTAAAGTAGTTATTCTTGGTGGTCGACAATGAACCGACCCCTCCAATGAGTTCGGTGCGGGTCATGCGAATATAGCGATCAAAGAAAATACTCTTTCCGTAGCTTAGAACATACTTCATATTGCTGGTGACAATATAACTATTTTGCTCTATTTGATCCCTTGGCTGTAAGCCTTGATTTTCAGCGAGTCCATTCACCAAGGCCTTCTCAGTTCCAAAAACCATGGAGGCATTGAGCACTTCCCAGGCCCAGCGCTTATTGAGATAGCGAGAATAGGCCAGGTTAATCCCATAGGAGGTAAAGTAAGGATCAAAGGGCATAAGGGTCATCCCCACAGCGAATTCATTTTTCTTAACACTGGGGTATTCCTCAATGGCGCTAATCATCACCCCGTCTAAATCTTCAAATTCTTTGTCTTGGGCAAAAACAACGCAGGAAGTCAATAGTAATAAGTACTTTAAATATTTTAATTTTTTCATTATTTTTATGCTATAGACAGGTATTTTCAGTGTCAACAAGCAAAAACGAGGGCCCATGAAATTGAGAAAACCCCGCTATTTGAACCAAATCTTCTTTTTTATCGCTCTGCTGATAATGATCATTCTAGTGAAGAAGCAGCTGGATCAAGATGGGGAACAGAAGATCCAAAAGGCCTTTGACCTGCTAGAAGGGCAAAGTGGTGAAAATCTTACACGGTAGTTGACGGTGCCACTCGGCTAATGGTAACTTTCGCCAACTCATTTCACTGGAGGTTGCAATGACAAAAATCGTCCTTTTATTCTTACTGACCAATAGTCCCCTTTTCAATGCTCTTGCCGAGGACGATGAGTTTTTCGATGGTTTTCACCAACCGGCCATGGAGACCGACTATAGCTCCGCTGATTACAGTTCTGCTGACTATAGCTCTTCTTTTGATCAAGACTATCACCATGAGTACCAAGATGAAGTTCAAACAGGACAAGCTGCCGCTGAATATGATTCCTACCATGACGATGAATTTGACCAAAGAGATTATGATTTTGATCAGGCCCAGCAAATGCCCTCTTGGGGTGACACTGATTACGACTCCTATTAATTAAGTGTCTTAAAGCTAAACACTCTTGTAAAATCTACCCCCTACTCTCTCATCATAGGCTTATTTTAGCTAAACTAAGCCTATGGGAGGTCTAGGATGAAAGGCTTTATTATTTTAGTTCTAGCGCTGATTCAATTTAAATTAATGGCCCAATCTCCGGGAACTCGCAATTTGCACTTTATCGAAGACCTTTTAGAAAATGTACAAAGTCAGCAACTGGCACTCTGCTCCAGGTCCACTTTAAGAGAACTTGGACTTAAAAGAAAATTAGCCCAGAGTCGTCACTTTATGGTGGAAATATTAGTGCTGGCACTCAAAAACAACCAAATCAACTATGAGCCGACCATGGAAGAACTCAGAAATAGCACAGGCCATGAAGTTTATGATTCCTACTATCAAAATCTACTGGACCACAGCTCTTTCAGAGCTGCTTTTAGTCAGAATGGAGCTCGCAGTCGCTCTGCTAACAATATCTATGCCCTGCTCGATTCCTACCCTGAATTGCAACATGCCTATTCACCTGAGCTGACTGAGCTGATTCAAGAGTTTTATCGCACGAGAAGAAATGCAGGAATGGGCTTGAGTCGCCTTTATCAATTAGAAAAAATGATCAACAACCAATTGGCCATTAATTTCCTTTATGATCTTAGTGAACAAGAGCTCAGATTATTCTTAAGAGACCACTCGCTCATTCGCACCGTTCTTGGAAGTTTTCTAGTCAATATTCAAGCCGAGTGCGGCTGTTAGCCAATCCGATGAAAATGAGCGCTAATCATTTCTCGACAATGATCTGCTAAATCCCCAACCTGCTCAAAATCATGGGTGGGCACCTGCCCCAAAAGAGTGAGCTCCACTTCTACCGATGGACAATGCAAAAACTGCCAAAAATGGGGAAAGAAAGTCATATCCCCATACCAACAAACCACGTCGCGATTGGCTAAGCTGATAGGCTCACCTGCAATCTTGGTGTAATTAAAGGTTAAGCAAAAGCAGTGCCGTCCCAGTTGGTGAGCGGGGTAAAAATAGGACCTCTTAAAGGGCAAGACTTGCTCAGCATTACTTGAGGTGGCTTCGGGAAACAAAGTCACTGAAATTCTTTGTGCTAACGCCTTTGTGAGTTCTTCTGCAGATTTTTGCCTTAAGCGAATATTGGGATTCTTTCTCTCCACAAAAAGACACCCGGCCATCTGGCAAATTTGCCCCAGAACTGGAGTGGCCTTCATATCATTGGAAGTAATAAAGCAGCTGGGAACCACTGAGGAGAGAATAAAAATATCGAGATAAGAAAGATGATTGGCCACAATTAATTGCCCGGATTCAAACAATTCAGGCAGACGCTGCTTGTTTTTAACAGAGACTGTGATGCCTAAGTTCTTCACCATCAACCAACAACAGCAGCTGACCACAAAGTTAAGATATAGCAAAGTTGGTCTACGCCATATCCTTAAGAAAATAAGCCCGGCCACAGTGAACACTACGAAAATCAAAACAATCAGTAACGCCACTATGCCCTTGATGAGGGCCCGCAAATTAGCCTACCATCGAGCGCATCATCCACAGTTCTTTTTCTAAAAAAGAGATCTCTTCATCCACCAGGGCAGTAGTCGCAGAATCTCCTTCGCAGTATTGAGAAAGCTCATTAAACTCGTTGAGCAAAAACTCAAAATCATCTTTAAGTGCATGAATCACTTCTTGGGTACTAAAATTATTTTTTTCCACTTCCTTAATACGAGCTTTTTCCAATGTTTGCTTAAGAGTGACCACTGGCTTGACAGCTAATTGCAAGCTTCTCTCTGCCAAATTATCAAACAGGAGAGCAAAGTGATTGTAGAACTCCTCAGTTTTATTATGAATTTCATAAAAGTGAAGACCTTTCACATTCCAATGAAAGTTATGTAGTTTGTGGTAAAGTACCATGGCGTCACAGGTTAAAAGTTCAAGTTTGTTCAGCATTTTGTCATTGCTCATCTTTGCTCCTTTGTTATAATCAGCAGCAATCATAGACGATCCTTTAAGATTTGTCACAGTCCTTACAATAGATTTAATCGAATGGAGTTTAAGTGCCAATCTATGTCTTACTTTTAATGCTTTGCCCCAGTGCTTACGGGCTGGTTTTGACTGAAGAAGTTCTTTTGCAATTAGATGAACAGAGCACCCCTGGACTCAATCGTATTGAATCAGCTCAATTGATGAATGCATTTAGTGAAGAGAGCTTTAAGGATCAATTTAGCTGGCGGGCCAACTTTAAGGCCGACCACCGAGAAACTCGCGAGCAACCCTTTTTTGAATTTCAGCCCATTTTCTCCCCAGTCACTAATGTGGCCGCTGATATTGGCAAGAAAACTTCTATGGGTGCTGATGTGAAATTAGAGTCTGTTTTTAATCGTCAGCGCTTTAATCTTTTAGGTGATCCCAATCAAAACGTGACTGCTCTTTTGCGGGCCCATCTCAACTTGGATTTGTGGAAGGATCTTTTTGGCAGTACCACCAAAAGACAATTACAAAA